>JBJTSM010000025.1:0-12987 GCA_046076685.1 Planctomycetia bacterium
GTGCGAAGTGGAGCCCCTTCGTGGCGACCTGCACGCTCGGCCGGCAGATCTCGCCCGGCCGGCCGACCGGCCGCTGGGAGAGATAGCCGTGCTCCGAGAGCGCGTCGATCAAGAGCGAGCCGCGGGCCGCGCCGAGCACCATGAGCGGCGCATCGACGGCCAGCCCCGGGCCGATCACAGGCTGTGATCCCCGCCAGGTGTGGAAGCCGTCGCCGAGCGGATCTTCCGCCGCCGGATCACCACGCGGACGCCGCGCGACGCCCGCCTCAGGGGCGACCGCTGCGGTGATGCCGAGGTTTGCCAGGCCGCGGACGAGCCTCCCCGCCACGGCATCAGTATCGGGCAGGCCCCGGGCCACCGCGATCGTGACGGGCTGCCGCGAGTCTTTCACCGTCTTGAGAAACCGCGCCACCTCGGCCGGGTAGGGCATGGCGACGCCGCGGGGATCGGCGACGACGAGCGGGGCCGCCGTCCGGGCCGGCACGACGAGCGTGTGCGTGGCGGTGCGGCCGGCGAGGGCCTCGCGGACCTCGATCACGGTCTCCCGATCGGCGGCGCCCTGCGGCAGGGTGAACGCAGCCGCGGTGTCGGGCCCGAGCACGCGGTCGAACTCCCGCACGCTCTCCCCCTGCCGGATCGTGATCCGCGCGGGAAACACGCCCTTGATCGGCTTGCCCGAGTCTCCCACCAGCTCGCCCTCGAGCCGCAGCCGTCCCGAGTCGGCACTCCAGCCGAGGCGGACCTCGAGCTTCGCGACCGGCTCCGGCGTGAAGGCCACGATCGCGCCCTGCAGCCGCCGCAGGTCGAGGTCGATCGCCTGCTCGCGATCGGCGTGCGGCCCATCGGCCGGCCTGATCGCGAGCGGCTTTTGCGCGAGCAGGTCGTAGGCCGCCGCGCCGCGGTGCCGCGGCACCTGGAGCCGTTGCACCGCGGGAAGCGCCTGCGACTGCTTCACGGAGTGGCGGTAGGGCGGATCGTCGAAGTTGGCATGGATCAGATACTGGATGGCGCCGCCGTTCCGCCAGTTGGGGCCGACGCGGAAGGCTCCCCGCGCGGCCGGCTCGACGCCCCACTCGACCAGCTTCGGCCCCAGGAAATCGACTATCGGCTGGCTGAGGCGATAGATCTTGTTGAGCTCGTCGTCCTCCCAGGTGGCGAAATAGTTGCCCACGAAGAAGCTGTCGAGCTTCCAGTCGGCGAGCTTCATCACGCCCTCGAGCCGCAGCTGACTGTCGCCCTCCACCACCACCTTGATGCCCCGCTCCACGGCGGCCCGCAGCCCGCGCATGACCGGCTCGGCGAGCTCGTCCTCGAAGTGGATGCCCGGCACGAAGATCACGTCGAAGCCGGCGAGCGGCTCCGCGAACGCATCCTCCCGCAGGAAGGTGGCCGGGTAGCCCAGCCGCCAGCAGGCGACGGCGATGCCCTCCGTCTGGTTGCCGACGGCGATCGGCTTGAACCGGCTGGTCGCGTGCTGGGCGAGCGTGCTGACGATGCCGACGCGGCGATAGCCGTCGGTGGTGTGGTCGTTGATGCCGCCGAACGGCCGGAGAATCTCCCGGTTGAGCACGCGGGTGGTCTCGTTGGCCAGGGCCGTCTGCGGATTGGGGCCGTCGTCGAACGAATGGGGCAGCCCGTATTGCGAGACACCGTTGGCCCCGTTCGACAACACCGCCAGCGCCATCTGCCGCGTGTACTGGCCGTCGAAGTCGGAGCTGTACTCATGCGTCAGCGGCATGTTGAGATAGAGCGTCTTGCCGCGGCCCGTGCGGAGCATGCCGGCCAACAGCGGCGTGTGCACCCAGCCGGTGATGTTGTCGGCGTAGTGCACGTGGCTGATGATGTCGAGATTGCGGAACAGGTCGGGCGGATAGCCGTGGTAGATGTCGTCGCAGCTGCCGGGCGCCATCCAGGTGCGGTGGAAGGTGCCGAACCGCGCGGCCGGCGCGATGCCCCGGGCCACGGCGACGACGCGGTCGATGTAGTCGGCCCAGCCGCGCTGCTGCCAGTCCTGGTAGGCCACGTACTGCCGCAGGGCGGCGGGGTCGCGCTGGCCGGGCGGCCGCTGCAGATAGCGCGAGAACGCCTGCTCGATCTTGGCCGGCGATTCGCCGAAGGCCTCCTCGGCGAGCCGCACGCGGGTCGCGCCGAAATATTTCTGATGGTGCGGCACGAGCCCCGACACGGCCGACTCGTACATTTCGTCGTAGAGCATGATGCCGTCGAACGCGGGCGAATGCCGCATCGCCTGTGTCTCGCGGGCGATCCAGCGCTCGCTCGCGCGGATGTAGGGCTCGATCCGGCGCGGCAGATGGAAGTCGTTGTAGCTCAGCCAGACGTCGCCATACTGCATGCCGTGACGCACGCAGGCGTTGAGGATCTGCTCGCGCGGCGTGGGGGTGTAGACCGCGTCCGGCGGCGGCAGCCGCGGGTCGGCCTCGGCGAGCCGCTCCCGCCAGGCATGGCCGCGGAGATGGTGGTTCTGCGAGTAGGTCATCAGGTCGACGCGGGTGTAGCCGAGCCGGGAGAGCGTGTCGACCGCCCGGTCGAGATCGATCGGCGTCTCTCCTTCCTGGAGGTGGCTCGGCTCCAGGCCGTTCATGGGCTTCGTGTATTTCGACGGCTTGACGACGTGGAACAGGCTCGGCCGATCGGCCGCCGCGAGGTCGAACCGCCACGGCACGGCCACGATGCCCGGCGGCAGGTCGGCCACGCTGATCGTGTAGGAGCCGCTGTCGAGGCGGGCGGTTCGCGCCGCGGGCAGTTCGCACGGCTGGCTCCACCAGCCCGTGCCCGGATCGTCGCAGGGGAACCTGTCCTCGCGGCCGTCGGGATGCGTGAGCACGATCGTGCGCCGGCCCGCCGGCCGCGGCTCGGCCGATCGCAGCACGACCTCGAGCTCGACGGGCTCGCCCGCCACGAAGGCATTGCGGCACCGATTGGTGACGACGCTCGCCGACCCCCGCTGGCCGCGGTCGATGATGCAGCCATGGATCTCGGCCGACAGCGGCGGGAAAGGCATGGTGTCGCCACGTTCGCACACCGCCAGCCGGAACACGGCATGCGCGAACGGCACGTCCGGCACGCGAAACCGCACGGGCCCACGGTCGCCGCCCGCCTGCCAGTCGAGCACCTCGATCGGCTGCCAGACGCGGGCCGCGGGGTTCGACGGCTGGTAGGGGCTCCATTCCGCCCGCACCTCCGGCTGCGCGAGCGACGGATGGCCCGGCGACTGCCGCAGCCGCACCGACACGATCCCCTCGCCACCCCGCTCGAAGACCGGCGCATTCCATTCGAAGGCCACGAGGCGGATGGCGTCGTTGTCGCCCGTCGTGTTGTCGGCCACGAAAAATTTGTGCGGCAGCCGGCCGGCATCGGCATCGATCGCGATCGCGAGGTTCGGGTCGGGCTTCTCGTGGCCCGCCACGAACTCGAGCGGCCGCAGCGTGGGGCCGAGCTTCATGGCGGGGCCGAGCCGCTCGGCGCCGACGCCCGCGTTCAGCCGGCTCCGCGACCCGATCCGGCCCGCCGCCTGCCGGTAGGGCACGACGATCGACGAGCCGGCCAGTTCGATGCCCGGCACCCGCGGCTGGTCGGCCACCCGCACCTGGCCATTCGGCTCCAGGTGAAACGCCTGCCAGCTCGGCACGAGCACGTAGCCGGCCCCCTGCGTGTTGGCCGGCAGCCAGACGGCCAGCGACTGAAAGCGGCCGCTGCGGCTGAGCATGTCGGCCAAAGGCGCGGCTGCGGCCGTGTCGGGCTTGCGGGGATCGAACGTCGTCTTCAGTTCCGGCAGCGCCGCGGGATCGAGCTTCCACTCCGGCAGCGCCGCCAGCACGCCGAATTCCGCCGGCGTCAGACGGAACTCCGGCGGCCCGGTCTTCGCGGCGTCGACCGGCTGGATCTCGACGCGGTGGAGCCGCAGCGACACGGTGCGGCCAACGACGCGGATGTCGGGATCGGAGGAGGTGATCGTGCCGTCGGCGGCGACCGCAAACCGGTGCCGCCCCGGCTCGATCACGTGCTCGCCGGCAGGCAGGTCGGCCGCAGGTATCTCCAGGCGGCTCGAGCGGCCGACGAATTTTTCCTGATAATAGCGCTCGAAGAAGAACCGGCCGTCGACATGGGCGTTGCGGACCCAGAGCGTGGCCTGCTCGCCGAGCTTCCTGTCGACGCTGCCGTCGGCCGTGTATTCCGTCTCGATGATCTCCTCGACCTGCTCGGTGTCGCTCACGAGGGTGCCCGTGTCGTGATCGGTGACGAGCTGCACCACGACCATCGGCACGGCCGGCGCGGCGGGTTCCTCCGCCGGGAGCCAGGCCGCCGCGAACAGGGCGACCGGCACGGCGGCCGCCACGAAGGCCGCGAACGGTGGACGCGACGGGCGCGGAAACATGCGGTTCATCGGGGGGCGATCTCCGGTGGGCTGCCGCCGGCCGGCGGCTGCGCCGCGGGCCGAGATGGTGCGTCTTCGTAGCTGGCTCCCGCGAGCACGCGGAAGTAATCCTGCGTGGCCCGCCCGAACTCGCCGCGGGTCACCGGGGCCTGTGTGGCGGTCTTCACGTCGCCGAGGAACTCGTTCTTCACCTGCTCCTTCGTCCGCAGGCCGTCGGGACTCTTCACGGCGGTCGCCTTGCGGCTCTTGGCGATCCGCTCCTCGCCCAAGTCGCGGGCCGCGCCGAAGCCGAGCTGCGCGATGTTCAGGCCGCCGAGGTCCTGCTGGAACACGAAGAACGACGCACGGCGGGAGCGGGCGAGCTGCTTGTCGGGCATGCGGTTGTCGGCGGCCTCCAGCTCGAAGCTCACCCGGTCTCCCGGCCGCACCTGCAGGCCCTCGAAGACGTTCTCGAAGCTCACGGCCGCGGTCCGCTGCGCCGGCGAGATCAGCCGCTCGAATTCGCCCTGCTCGACGATCGCCGTGGGGTTGTCGACGGTGCTCTTCTGCCAGCGAAGCACGCAGCGGGTGACGCCGTAGTCGTCCTGCAGCCGCGCGCCGAAGCCGAACATCGGCACGGCCTCCGCGAGCAGGGGCATGTCGTCGACGAGGTGCTTGGGCAGCAGCACCTGCGGCTTCTCGTCGACCTGCAGCTCGAAGTCGATCAGGAGGGGGTCGTCGAGTTGGAGTCCGTGGATGTCCTTCACCTGCAGCTGCGCCCGGCGGGCCTGGGTGTGCACGAGCCCCGCGGTCACGAACCGGCCCGTCACCTCGAGCGGCAGCGTCTGCCCGTCGTCCCAGGTGATCTCGGCCGACTCGAGATCCTTGTTGAAGGTAAACCCCAGGGCGAGCCGCGTGCCGGGCAGGCCGAGGAGCCGCTGCTGCACCCCTTCGAGCGTCCGCGGCAGCTGGCCCGTGTAGGAGGGGGCGATGATCTCGGTCTGCATGTTCACGAGGCCGGGCGGCGTGGTGAAGATCAGCTCCCGGTCGTCGGTGGCCCTCGAGCCGAAGGCGAAACGCGCCCGGATGTCGGCCTCCGCGCCGCTCGTCACGCGATACCGCGCCGTTCCCGCGGCATCGACCTCGACCGGCACCCTCGTCACCTCCGGATCGGCGGCCTCGCCGGCCGCGGCGTCGCGAGTCTCGAGGATGAGCGTCACCTCTTCGTAGGACCGCCGGGGGAACGAGAGCGAGAGGTCGACGCTCTCGCCGAGCCGGCGGACATGCCGCCCGGGCCCGGGCTCAAACGCATACTGCACCGGAAAGAGGAGGTCGTAGGTCTCCTGCCATGCGCGGCCGACCGTGGCGAGCATCCGCTGCCAGCCGAACCAGGGCGTGCACGCGAGGGCCACGAGCGCGACGGCCGCGACGAGAAACCGCCGCCGCGCCCGGTCGCGCGGGCCCCGATCGAGCCGGTCTTCGACCGCGGGCGCAAGATCCTCCCGCGCCCGCTCGACCACCGCCGCGGCCAGCGGCTCGAGCTCGGCCTGTTCGAGAAAATCCCAGGCACTCACCACGCGGCTGTTGAGTCCCCCGCAGAGCGACTCGACCTCGAATGCCTCGGCGAGCGGCGAGCGGAAGCGCCGGCGGCGCCGGATGGAGGCGACGGCAAGCGCGAGCCCCGTCAGGCAGGCGCCGGCGAAGATGGCGAGATTCAGGGGCGGCCACGGCAGCCAGCCCGCCAGGAGGATCAAGGCCGCCGTGCCGACCACCGCCGCCACCGTGCCGAGCGAATAGGCGAGCGTCGCGTTGAGCAGATGCCGCCGCGCGCGGGAAAACCGCCGCAGCCGTGTCTCGAACCAGCGTCGCATGTCCATTTACGCCAGCCCCTGCCGTTTGCGGAGAAAACAATCGAGGCCGACCAGCGTGATGAATGCGAGCAGCACCGCGGGGCTGTTCCAGACCTCGAGTTCGCGGTGCACCGTCCGCTCGGCCGGCGCGAGGTCGACCGACCGCGCCCACTGCGCGAGCGACGAAGAGAGCACCTCGCCGTCGGCGGCACGGGCGAACCGCCGCATGCCCTCCACGTCGGCCGAGAGGTTCGCGAACTCACCCGCGGAGGCGCCGGCGAGAAACTCCCGCACGGCCTCGTGCTTCGCGTGCCTGGCGACCACCTTGTAGCCGCCGGCCTGCTCGACCGGCACGCGGTATTCGTAATGCCCGGGCTCCTCGGGCAGGTCGCGGGGAAAGATCCGCCACGAACTGCCGTCGGGACGGGTCACGGTCACGACCAGCTCGGCGTTGCGGACGGGCTCGAAGTTGGCATCGCGGAGGTCGGTCGAGAGCACCACCTCCTGTCCCAGTTGCGGCGTCGCGTCGTTGAGCGCCACCAGCGGCCGCTCCGCCTTCCGCTCCGGCGGCGGCGCCAGGTAGCGGACGATGTTGGCGAGGAGCATCGTCAGCGGCGGGTCTTCGAAGTCGGGCTGCAGCTGCCAGCGCCAAAGCGTGTCGACCGCCGCACCGACCACTTTGCCCTCGCCCACCGTCATCACCCCGAGCACGGGCACGGTGCGGTCCTCGGGCACGTCGTTCCTGCCCGGCACCTGGACGGTCCTCGTCAGGAGGGGCGTGGCCAGGGGCTTGAACCGGCCGACGTTGTTGGAGCCGTCGAGTTTGGGAAGCGCGTTCCACCGCTGGGCGTTCTCGGCGGGGTCGGGCAGGAGCCGCAGCAGCGGATGGCCGACGGCCGTCGACGCCACCTCGGCGAAGAACCGCCCCTCGAACTGCGGCTCGCCGGAATCGTGCGTGCCGAGGTCGAAGGGGAGCACCTCCGCCAGCGCGCTCGTCTCGTATCCGCCGGCCCGGTAGACGTCCTGCCCGCCACAGACCATCAGCCCGCCGCCGCGCTTCGTGACGAATTCGACGAGCAGCCGCAGGCGGCTCTCGCTCGTGTCGCCACCGGCCCGAAAGAGGTTTCGCGGCACGTCCCGCAGCACGACCACGTCGTACTTGAAGAGGTCGGCCCGCGAGGAGACGAGCCCCTGCTCGGGATTGCGGTGCAGCGGCTCTCCCTGCACGTGCACGCCGCCGCCCGGCACCTGGCAGACACTCACCAGGTTCACCAGCGGATCGACCTCGAGCACCGACTTGAACAGCTTGAACTCGAACCGCGGATAGCCCTCGAGGAGCAGCACGTTGATCCTGTCGTCGACCACCTGCACGGTGAACTGCGCCGCATCGTTGGCCGCGGCGGCGTCGGTGCCGGCGAGCGCCACCCGATACAGACTGTTGCCCTTCCGCGCGGGGCGATGACGAAACGCGAACCGCCCCGACTCCGGGTCGACGTCGGCCGTGCCGACGGCCGTGCCGTTCTCCTCGAGCGTCACCGTGCCGGCGGCCGGCGGACCGGTGACGGCGCCGCGGACGACGAGTTCCTCGCCCAGCCGCAGCACCGAGCGTTCGGGCTGGACGGAGACACCGCGATCGACCGGCGCGACGGCCGCCCCGTAGACCGCGACGGTGAGCCGCGTGTCGCGGAGTTTCAGCTCGTCGCCGAGCGGCGTGAGATCGCGGTCGGAACTGTCGCGGCCGTCGGTGAGCAGGATGAGCCGATCGCAGCGGCGGTGCCCGAGCGACTCTTCGGCGATCACGTCGCCCAGCGGCGTGGGGCCGGATCCCGGCGTGTCACCCGGGGGGCCGCCGCCGAGCGACCGCACCGTGAGATCGACGCGGCGGCCCACACGGTCGACGAGCGTCGCGAGGTCGGCCTTCGCCGCCTCGAAGCGGCTGCGGCCGTCGACGTCGCGGGTGGCCATCGAGGCCGAATCGTCCACGAGCACCGTCCACTTGGCCGGCTCCCGCACCGCGAAGGTCGCCTGCCACTCGATCCGCGCGAGCACGACGAGCAGCAGCGCGAGCATCGCCAGGCGGAGCAGGAACGTCCACACCCGCACGCTCGCGCGCAGGGCCAGCTGCGGCAGGAGGTTGACCGCCGCCAGCACGAGCCCCAGCACGACGAGTGCGACGAGCCACGGCCGCTCGAGCGGTGCGGCCGACCGCCACGACGATTCCACGATCCGGGCCACGTCGGTGCCCCACTCCAAGCCGCAGAGCCAGAGGAGCGTGTTCATGCACCACCTCCCGCCACCCGCCGGCGCGACTGCCACGCCCCGGCGAGCGCCTCGACCACGAGCGCCGCGAGCACGAGCCAGACGAGCGGCCAGGTCCATTCCCGGCCCCGGCGGAACTGGCTGTCGAGTTCTCCGAAGGGCACGAGGCGTGCGGCCTCTCCGTAGAGCGCGGCCAGATCGGCATCGGAGAGCGGCGTCAGGTTCGATTCGCCCGCGCTTGCGTTGACCGCCACCTGCCGCTGCCGGCCGGTGGGCCGGGCCGCGTGCGCGAGCGTGTAGCCGCCGGCCAGCCGCAGGTCGGTCAGCCGCACCTCGTCGCGGTCCGGCCCGACCATGGCGAGCGAACGCTGCTCGGGCCCGGTGAGCAGCACGTCCCCCTGCAGCCCGCGGAATTCGGGCAGCCGGATCCGCGCGGTCTGGGAGACCCGCAGCATGTCGACGCGATCCGTCCGCTCCTCGTCGGCGAGGCCGTGCACCACCCGCTGCACGAGCGGCACGAAGGCCGCCGTACGGGGCAGCGACGAACTCGCAAGGTCGCAGTCAAACGCCTGCACGAGCACGTGGCCGCGATCGAGGGGCAGAAGCGCCATCAGGACGTCGCCGGTGGCGGCCCGCAGGAGCGGGCGGCTGCCGCCCGGCGTCTCGAGGCGGACGGTGCGTGAAAAGAAAACGTCACCGGCCGGGCCCCACTCATCGCGCACGAGCGGCAGGAGCAGCGGATCCTGCAGGTCGCTCTCGACGATGCTCAGGCCCCTCGGCGTTTCGGTCTCCGCCACCCCGCCGATCGTCAGGCCGTCGAGCAGCGATGCGAACCGTTCGTTGAACCGGGCGGGCGACGCGTCCGGCGACACGATCACCCAGACCAATCCGCCCCCGGCGGCGAAGGCCCGCAGATCCTTGTACGACTGCTCCGGGAGATCGACCACGCCGTAGAGCACGATCACGGCGTAGAGCGGCAACGACACCCGCGGCAGGCCCTGCGGCGCGACCCGCTTCACGTTCACCTGCGTGCCGCTCCCCTGACCGACGGCCTCGCCGGGATTGAGCGCATAGCGGAGCAGATCGATTCCTCCGAACCGCACCGCGGTGGTCTGCGATTCCTCGTCGGGATCGGCCTCCGCCACGAGGAGCACCTGGCGGCGGTCGCGCATCCGCATCGGCACGTAAAAGGCGTTGTCGCCGGGAAGGAGATCGTCGGGGAGCTCCACACGGGCGATGCTGTCGAGGGGCGAATCGAACCGCTGCACGAGATCGACGTGCGCCGCCTCGCCGGGGGCGAGTTCGATCGTCCGCTCCTCGCCGGCGGCCGCGGCGCCCTGCTCCCCGCCGATCAACAGCGCGGCGGGCTGCGGCTTGTCGGTGCCGTTGCGGACGACCGTGGTGAGCCGGCTCGAGCCCCCGACGTAGGCCCGCGGCGGCGCGAACGCCGCCCGCTCGATGCCGAGGTTGGGCCGATCCGACCCGGGCACGTCGATCCAGAGCAGCTTGATATGGCCCAGGCGAAGCGGCGGCTGCTCCTCCCGCAGATCGGCCGCGAAGGCGTCGCGCTGGCGATCGGAGAAGACGACGACGCAGGCGTTGACCGATCGTCGCGCGCGGAGCTGGTCGATCGCGGCGCGGACCGCGGCGGAGAGGCCCGCCGAGCCGCTGTCGCTCACGGCACACTCTTCCAATTCCGCCCGCAGCCGCCCACGATCGGAGAGGAGGCCGGTGGTGCGGGTGACGTCGTCGCCGACGAGCGTGAGCGACGCGCGATCGCCTTCGCGAAGCGAGTCGACCAGTTCGAGCGCCTGCCGTTTGGCCTGCTCGAATGCCGATTCCGTCTCGCTCACATGCCGCCGCATGCTCATCGATTGATCGACCACGATCGCCAGCGTCCGCGGCCCGGGCTCGCCGCCGCTCGAAGCGAGCCGGCACATGAGCAGCACGAACAGGCCCAGAAGCAAGAGCCGCAGGAGCAGTTGCACGAGGTCGCGCGGCACGGGGGCGAAGGCGTTGGCCAAGTCCTCGCGGTCGAGAAACTCGAGCGTCGAGAGTGGCTGCGACCGGAGCCGCTGCCGCTGGATCAGATGGATGATCACCGGCACCGACAGCCCGAGCAGGCCCAGCAGCATGGCGGGATGGAGCACTAGCGTCCTCCCGCGGTCAGCCGCCGGATGAAATGCAGCGCAAGCAGCCGCCGGAGATCATCGGTGTTGCTGAGCCTCAAGTAATCGGCCTGCGCCCGCTGGCACGCCTGCTCCACCTGCCGCAGGTGGCCGCCGAGCCGCTCCAGGTATTTCGCCCGCAGCACGGCCGGATCGCCGACGACCCGCGCGCCCGACTCGGGATGCCGAAACTCGGTGAGCCGATCGAAGGGGAAGTCGAGCTCCTGACGGTCGAGGATCTGGATCACCGTCACGTCCTGCTGCTGCGCCCGCAGCCGCTTGAGCGCGCGGCCGAGCGGCTCGACGGGATCGAGCGCGTCGGTCAGGAGCATGATCATGCCGCGGGTGCCGAACCGCGGGGCCGACTCGAGCAACAGGTCGCCCAGCCGGCCGCCGCCTCCGCCCGGGGGATCGGCGAGGTGCTGGAAGAGCAGCCGGCGATGCTGCGGCCCCTGCCGGGCGGGAATGTGCTCGTCGATGCGATCGCCCAGGCAGAGCAGGCCGACGGCATCCTGCTGCCCCTGCACCATCACCGTCAGCGCCCCGGCGATCGCGCAGGCCAGATCGAGCTTGCCGGGAAGCCCCTGCTGGGGCGGCACCCGCATCGAGGCCGACGTGTCGACCACGAGATGGACCCGCATGTTCGACTCCATCTCGTGCACCTTGACGTAGAGCCGCTCGGTGCGGGCGAGTACCCGCCAGTCGATCGACCGCAGTTCGTCCCCGCGGCGGTATTCGCGGTGCTCGACGAACTCGGTCGAGAGCCCGTGGTCGCTCGTGCGGTGCCGGTTGTTGTAGAGCCCGCGCACGAGGAACCGCGAGCGAAGCTCGATGCCCTTGAGCCGCTGCAGGAGCGCGGGATCGAGGGCGACCGGATTGTCGATCGTGGCTGCCATGCGGATCGCGTGGTCGCGGGACGGAGGGGGAGGGTGCGCGGCCGCCGGCGGGGAGCCGCAGCCGGCGGGTCAGGCGGCCTCGGCGGGAACGAGGTCGAGGAGCGTGCCGATCACCTTCCGGGCGTCGTAGCCCTCGGCCTGGCCGTTGAAGTTGAGCGCGATGCGATGCCGCAGCACGCTGTGGGCGACGGCTTTCACGCCCTCGATCGAGGCGTGGGGATGGCCGTGGAGCACGGCGTGGGCCTTGGCCCCGAGCGCCAGGTATTGCGCGGCGCGGGGCCCGCAGCCCCAGCCGACGTAGTCTTTCACGATGGCCGGCGCCGACGCATGCCCCGGCCGGGTCACGCTCGAGAGGCGGACGATGTAGTCGACCACCGGCCGCGCGATCGGCACGCGGCGGACGATCTGCTGGATCCGCTGGATCTCCTCGGCGTCGAGCACCGGTTCGACCGCGGCGGCCGAGCCCCCGGTCGTGCGGATGACGATCTCGGCCAGTTCCTCGTCGCTGGGGTAGTCGACGAACGTGTTGAACATAAAGCGGTCGAGCTGCGCCTCGGGCAGGGGATAGGTGCCCTCCTGTTCGAGCGGGTTCTGGGTCGCCATCACGAGGAACGGCTTGGGCAGCTTGAGCGTCTGGCGGCCGGCGCTGACCTCGCGTTCCTGCATGGCCTGCAAGAGCGCGGCCTGGGTCTTCGGCGGCGTGCGATTGATCTCGTCCGCCAGGAGCAGGTTCGTGAAGACCGGGCCGCTCACGAACCGGAACTCGCGGCGGCCGGTGGCCCGGTCCTCCTCGATCACCTCGGAGCCGGTGATGTCGCCCGGCAGGAGGTCGGGGGTGAACTGCACCCGCTTGAAGTCGAGTTCCAGCACCTTCGCCAGCGTGCTGATCAGCAGCGTCTTGGCCAGGCCGGGAACGCCCACCAGCAGGATGTGCGAGTCACAGAAGAGCGACATGAGCACGTCATCGATGACATCCCGTTGGCCGACGACCACCTTGGCCATCTGGGCATGAATCTTGTCATAGGCCTGCCGACAGCGGTCGATCGCGGCCAGATCGTCATGGTGCTCGGACATCGAAGTGCTCGGAAAGGAAGGTGCTCGGAAAGGATGGAAGAGGGCAGGGGGATGGAAAGCGACGGGCGAGCGCCGCTTCCTCCACAAAGAGTTAGCGGCTCCGGCGGAAATCCCACAGAAAGAAATCCAGAAAATTTTTGGGCAGGGAACTCCGGTTGAGGAACCCGTACTCCATATATAGTAATTATGACTTGGGACGGTGATTCGTTACGCCCGCCCCCGAACACTCGCAGAAAAAGGCTCGTTTCCATGAGGCGTGGAGGCACGTGGGATTGGCTGCCGCCGAGCACCGTCGCGATGTTCGTGGCTGTCGTGGCGTTCGTGCACGTCGCGACCGCGGGGGCCGCGGAGCCCGCGCCGGCCGT
>JBJTSM010000026.1:0-14350 GCA_046076685.1 Planctomycetia bacterium
GCAGCAGGCGCTCCTCCAGGGCTGGGCGATCGTGGAGAACACCACCGACCAGGACTGGAAAGACGTGCGGATGGAACTCGTCAGCGGCCGGCCGATCTCGTTCACGATGGATCTCTACCAGCCGCTCTACGTGCCGCGGCCCCAGGTCATGCCGGAGCTTTACGCATCGCTTCTGCCGCAGGTCTACGGCCAGAGCCTCGCCGATGCGACGCTCCAGTTCGAGCGTGCCAAAGCGGGTGAAGCGAAAGGCGACGCCCAGCGAGGCCTGCCAGCCGACAAATCCGAATTGAAGCGGCAGATGGCGGCCGCACCTCACGCCCCCGGAGCGGCCGGGCGGGAGGCTTCTGACCGCAAGGCGGCCGCAGACCGGGACGGCACATTTGCCGCCATCGACAGCATCCCGAGCGTGGCGGCAGTAACCAACCTGGGCGAGCTGTTTCGGTATGCGATCGAGCAGCCAGTGACGATCGAGCGGCAGCGGTCGGCGATGCTGCCGATCGTGGGCGAGAAAGTGGACGCCGAGAAGGTCGCGATCTACGACGACCGCGTGCTCGCCAAGCACCCGCTTTCGGGGCTGCGGCTCATGAACTCGACGAAGCTCGACCTCATGCAGGGACCGGTGACGGTCTTCGAGGCGGGCGCGTACGCGGGCGACGCCCGGATCGAGGACATGGCACCCGGCAGCGAGCGGCTCATCAGCTACGCCGTGAACCTCGACGTCGAGGTGAACCCGCGGATGGAACAGTCTCCCGAGGAGATCGTGAGCGTGAAGATCGCCAAGGGCACGCTCGTCGCCACGCGGAAGTTCGCCCGCAAGAAGGTCTTCGAGATCAAGAACGCCGGCACCAAGGCCGTGAAGCTGCTCGTCGAGTATCCGCGGGAGGGTGGCTGGAACCTCGTGGATCCCAAGCAGCCGGCCGAGACGACCCGCGACCGCCACCGCTTCACGCTGGTGGCGGAGCCGGGCAGGCCCACGAAGCTCGAGGTGGCCGAAGAGCGGCCCGATGTGCAGCACGTCGCCCTGTCGAACCTCGACGACAACCTCATCCTGTTCTATTCGCGGGCGAAGGTGACGAGCCCGGCCGTGAAGGAGGCCCTCGAGCAGGTGATCGCGAAGAAGCAGGCGGTCGCGGAGGCCGTGCGGGCGAAGCAGGAGAAGGAACGTGAGATCCAGGTGGTGGAGCAGGAGCAGAACCGGATCCGGCAGAACATGGCCCAGCTCGACCGCACGAACGAACTCTACGCGAAGTATGTTAAGAAGTTTGCCGAGCAGGAGGAGCGGGTGGAAACACTCCGCCGGGAGATCACGGCCCTCATCCAGCAGGAGCAGGAAGCAAGGAAATCGCTCGATGAATACCTCCTCAAGATGGACCTGAGTTGACCGACGCCTGACGCGGTCTCCGGCCGGCCGCTTGTCGGCCCGGGCGACATGCGGGATGCTGTTGGCATTGATCGTGTCGCCCTCGGGAGCCGAACGATGCCGCTTCTCGCCGCCCCCCATTCGCGGTTCTTCCACCTCGCCGTGGCGACGCTCGTTGCCGCCTGCCACGCGGCTCTCGCAGCGGACTGGCCGCAGTGGCGCGGCCCCGACGGGCAGGGGCATGCCGTCGCCGCCCGCGACCTGCCGGTCACCTGGAGCGAAACGGAGAACATCGCCTGGAAGACGCCGCTCCCCGGCCGCGGATGGTCGTCGCCGGTGATCGAGGGGGACCAGATCTGGCTGACCACCGCCATCGAGACGGAGGCCACGGAAGAGGAGAAAAAGCGGCGACTGGCGAGCAACACGGGCAACCAGCCGCTCAACGTCTCGGGCCCCGTGTCGCTCCATGCGGTCTGCGTCGACCGCGAGACAGGCAGGCTCCTGCATGACGTCGAGCTGTTGGTCGTCGCCGACCCGCAGCCGATCCACTCGCTCAACTCCTACGCCTCCCCCTCGCCGATCCTCGCCACCGGCCGGCTCTACTGCCACTTCGGCGATTTCGGCACGGCGTGCGTCGACACGCGGGCGGCCAAGGTCGTGTGGAAAAACCGCGACCACCGGCTGAATCACGAGAACGGCCCGGGCAGCACCCCGCTGCTCTGGAAGGACAGGCTGATCTTTCATTGCGACGGCAGCGACACGCAGTCGATCGTCGCGCTCGACGCGGCGACCGGCGGCCTCGTCTGGAAGACGCCCCGCAGCGGCGAACTCCGCAGCGACCCACAGCTGAAGAAGGCCTACGGCACGCCGCTCGTGCTCACGCTCGAAGGCCGGGAGGTGCTCCTGTCGCCGGCGGCCGACTGGCTCTACGGCTACGATCCCGCCACGGGCCGGGAGCTCTGGAAGATGAGCTACGGCACGCTCGGCTTCTCGATCGTGCCGCGGCCCGTCACGGCCCACGGGCTTTTCTACATGAGCACGAGCTTCATGCAGCCGGAATTGCTGGCCGTGAAGCTCGGCGACGCCGCGACCGCCCCCACCATCGCCTGGCGCGAGAAGAAGGGGGTGCCCAACATGCCGTCACCGCTCGTCGTCGGCGACGAACTCTACATGGTGAGCGACAAGGGGGTGGCCACCTGCCTCGACGCGAAGACCGGAGACGCCGTCTGGACGGAACGGCTCGGGGGCAACTTCTCGTCGTCCCCCCTGTTCGCCGACGGGCGGATCTACGTCGGCAACCGGGACGGCAAGACCTTCGTGATCAAGCCGGGCCGCGATTTCACGCTCGAGGCGACCAACTCGCTCGACGGCCAGATCATGGCCACCCCCGCCGCGCTCGACCGGGCCCTCTACCTCCGCACCGACAAGGCGCTCTACCGGATCGAGACGCGGCGGCAACCGCCGGCCGCCGACGCCCGGCCGGCCGCGACGGCCCGGCCCGTGGCCTTCCAGCCGCCCGCCGCCGCACCGCAGGGGGAGATCATCACGTTTGCCTTCGACGCGAGCACCATCTATCCGGGCACGACCCGGGAGGTGTCGGTCTACGTGCCGAAACAATACGACGGCAGGACCCCCGCCTGCGTGCACGTCAATCAGGACGGCATCCAGTTCGATGCGCCCGCAACCCTCGACCGGCTGATCCACGAGGGGAAGATTCCGGTGATGATCGGGGTCTTCGTGAAGCCGGGCCGCGTGCCCGCCCCGCGCGACGGAGCCCTCGACCGCTTCAACCGCAGCTATGAATACGACGGCCTCGGCCCCGACTACGCCCGGTTTCTCCTCGACGAGCTCCTGCCGGCCGTCGAGACGAAAAAAACCGCGGACGGCCGGGCGATCATGCTCTCCAAGAACGGCAACGACCGCTCGATCGGCGGCACCTCCAGCGGCGCGATCGCCGCCTTCACCGCGGCCTGGGAACGGCCCGACGCCTTCTCGCGCGTGTATAGCGGCATCGGCACCTACGTCGGCCTCCGCGGCGGCCACGCCTATTCCACGCTCGTCCGCAAGGTCGAGCCCAAGCCACTGCGGATCTTCCTCGAGGACGGCTCGAACGACCTGAACATCTACGGCGGCGACTGGTGGATCGCCAACCAGGCCATGCAGCGGTCGCTCGCCTTCGCCGGCTACGACGCGCGGCACGAGTGGGGGGATGGCGGCCACAACAACAACCACGCGACCGAGCTGTTTCCCGAGGGGTTCGCCTGGCTGTGGCACGACTGGCCGCGGCCGATCGCCAGGGGGACGGGCAGCCCGCAGCTCCGGGAGATCCTCCTGCCCGGCGAAGACTGGCGGCTCGTCGGCGCGGGCTACGCGTTCACCGAGGGGCCCGCCGTCAACGCCCGGGGCGAACTCTTCTTCAACGACGTGGGCTCGGGCAAGACCTATCGGGTCACGCCCGACTGGAAGTCGGAGCTCTGGCTCGACGATTCGCGGAAGGGCGACGGCCAGAGCTTCGCACCAGACGGCCGGCTCGTGGCGGCGAGCGGTGCCGACAACGCGATCCTCGCCTGGACAGCGGCGAAGCAGCCGACGACGCTCGTGCAGGGCTGGCGGGGCAACGACGTCGTCGTGAACGCCGCGGGCATGATCTACGTCACCGAACCGGGCTGGGACGGAAAGTCGCCCAGCCGCATCCACTGCATCCGGCCCGCCGACGGCGGCGGCTTCACCGACACCATCGTGGACACCGGCCTGAAGTTCTCCAACGGCCTCTGTCTGTCGCCCGACCAGACCCTGCTCTACGTGGCCGACAGCCGCAGCCACTGGATCTGGAGCTACCAGGTGAAGCCCGACGGCACGCTCGCCCACAAGCAGCGGTTTTATCACCTCCACGTGCCCGACACCGCCGACGACAGCGGCGCCGACGGGCTGCGTGTCGATCGCGACGGCAGGCTCTGGGCCGCGACGCGGATGGGCATCCAGGTCTGCGACCAGGCGGGCCGCGTCAACTGCATCATCCCGACGCCCAACGGCAGGCTCTCGAATCTCTGCTTCGGCGGCCCCGACTTCACGACCGTGCTGGCCACCTGCGGCGACAAGGTCTACGCCCGCAAGGTCAAGCCGGCAGGGGCGCCGAACTTTCTTGCACCCTTCGCGCCCGCCAAGCCCCGACTCTGATCCGGAGCCCGTCCATGACGCCCTTGTCTCCCTCGCGACGCCGGTTCCTCGCCACCGCGACGGCCCTCGCCGCCGCGACCGTCTCCGCCCGCGCGACCGGCGCCGCCGACGTCCGCCGCCGCGGCATTCCGCTCGGCTTCGACAACTTCGCCGTCCGGGCCATGAAGTGGAATGCGCGGCAGCTCGTCGACCACGCGGAAGCGCTCGGCTGCGACTCGGTCTTCATCACCGATTTCGGGCCCTTCGAAGGCCGCTTCGACGACGCCTCGCTCGGCGACATCCGTCGCTACGGGGAGGATCGCGGTATCGCCATCGCCCTCGGCTCCTGGAGCATCTGCCCGTCGGCGAAGCAATTCAAGCACGACTGGGGATGCGCCGAAGAGCATCTGGCCCTGGGCATCCGCATGGCGAAGGCCCTGGGATCGAGGGCGTTTCGCGTGATCCTCGGCAATCACGAGGACCGGCGATCCGAAGGGGGCATCCGGGCGCGGATCGCCGACACGGTCGACGTGCTCAAATCCCAGCGCGGCCGGGCGCTCGACGGCGGCGTGAAGATCGCCGTCGAAAACCACGCGGGCGACATGCAGGCGCGGGAATTGAAAACGCTCGTGGAGGAAGCCGGCCCCGACTACGTCGGCGTGAACTTCGATTCGGGCAACGCCTGCTGGGCGCTCGAGGATCCGCTCTCGGCCCTCGCGACGCTCGCGCCGCACGTGCTCACGACCAGCCTCCGCGACACCATGCTCTGGGAGTCGGCCGAGGGCTTGACGACGCAGTGGACCGCGATGGGCGAGGGCTGCACCGACCTGCCCGGCTTCTTCGACCTCTTCGAGAAGTCGTGCCCGGGGGTGACGGTGCACATCGAGACGATCTCGGGCTTCGCCCGCACGTTTCCGATCTACGAGCGGGAATTCTGGCGCGGCTATCCGGAGGCCCGCGCCGCGGACCTGGCCCTGCTGCTCGCGCTGGCGAAGCGCGGGAAACGGATCGATCCGTTTACCGCTCCCGCGGGGGGCGACCGGCAGAAGGCCGAGCAGGAGTATCAGCTCGCCGAACTCGCGCGAAGCATCCGCCACTGCCGCGAAGTGCTGGGCTTGGGCGTGCGGCCTGCGGCAGCTTGAGCAAACCGGGCGATATGCCCTATGCTCCCCGCATCGCGATCAGCCCCTCCAAGCCAGCGAGCCCCACCCTGAAATCCGCCCCGCACAAGTCCCTGCTCCTCACCGGCGCCACCGGGCTCCTGGGAACCTACCTCGTTCGTGACCTGCTCCTGGACGGCCGCCAGCTGGCGATCGTCGTCAGGCGGAGCCGCAAGCAGTCGGCCCAGGCCCGGGCGGACGAGATCCTCGGCCACTGGGAGCATCACCTCGGCAGGCCCCTGCCCCGGCCGGTCGTCCTGGAGGGCGATCTGACCCAGCCGCTCTGCGGCCTCTCCGCCACGGACCGCCGCTGGGTGGCCGACCATTGCGACGAAGTGCTGAACAACGCGGCCAGTCTGACCTTTCGGGGCACGGACCGCGCCGCGGAGCCCTGGCTGACGAACGTCACCGGCACGAGCCACGTGCTCGACCTCGCGCGTGACACGGGGCTGCGGCACGTGCATCACGTCTCCACTGCCTACGTCTGCGGCCTGCGGAGCGGCCGCATCATGGAGGACGACCTCGACGTCGGCCAGGACTTCGGCAACGACTACGAACGGAGCAAGGTGGAGGCGGAGAAACTCGTCCGCTCGGCCGCGCGGTCTGCGGGCGGCTTTCTCGACACCGTCACCTTCCACCGGCCGTCGATCATCGTGGGCGACTCGCACACCGGCTGGACCTCGACCTACCACGGCCTGTTCGCCGGGCTGCGGCTCGGTCACACGCTGCTGACGCGGGTGACGAAGGGCACGACGACCGGCCCGGCCCTGCTCGGGCTGATCGGCGTGACGCTGAGCGACACCAAGAACTTCGTGCCGGTCGACTGGGTGTCGGCCGTGATCGCCCACGCGGTGCAGACGCCCTCGGCGCGGGGCACCACCTACCACCTCACGCATCCCCAGCCGCTCTCGATGGACGCGGTCGGCCGGCTCATCCAGGAGGCCGTCGAAACCTACTCGCAGGACGCGTCGCCGGACGATCCCGACCTCTGCGACGAGCAGTGGTTTGCCGACAACCTCGGCACGCAGCTCGAGATCTACCAGAGCTATCTCCGCAACGACCCCACGTTCGACCGCACCCACACCGATGCGATCGCGGCCACCATCCCCTGCCCGCCCCTCGACACGCCCACGCTGATGCGGATGGCGAAATTCGCCATCGACACCGACTTCGGCCGCCGCCCCCCGCCGCGGCCGACGAGGCCGGCCCGCAGCCCGGCCGCGCTGGTCTAAAGCCCGCCGGACTTGGCGAGGTCGTGGAAGTAGTGGCCGACCTTCTTCTGGTTCTTGAGGAGCCAGTCGATCGACGGCTCGTTCCGCATCGCCTTGCCGATCGCCTTGAGCGTGGCCGCGCGGTGCGTCTGGAAGAGCACGTCGTGGTCGACCTTGGTCTTCGGGTCGGCGACCGACGGATCGAGCCACACCGCCACGATGATGCCGATGTCGTTCACCTTGGCCTTCGGGATGAAGCCCTCGCGGACGCTGTCGAGCACGGCGTTGGCGATCGCCGCCTGCACGGTGCCCATGAGGATGTTCGTGTAGCGGGCGTTGGGGGCGGTGTACTTGCTCACCATCAGCGTGGCGGGCCGCACCTGCACGTCGCTGTTGAGGATCGCCCAGACGCGGGTGTGCCCCTTCACCTGGTCGCCGATGAGGTTGGCGATCGCGTGGCCCACGGGACCGTCCAGTTCACCGATCACGACCTCCGGTTCGGCGGCGCTCCACGCCTCGTCGGCCTCCACGAGCGCCTCGCCGGTCCGCATGACGATCTTCTTGCCTGCCATGAAACGATCTCCTCGTGAGTGATGCCTGGTGAATGGTGCCCGGCGGGTGGTGCAAGTTATTCCCCATCGGAGGCCGGCCCGTCAATCGACGGCGTCCGGCAGCCGGGCCACGATCCGCAGCGGCCCACCGCTGCCGCCGGCGATCTTCATCGGCAGGGCGACGACCAACGCCCCCTCCGCGGGGAGTTCGGCGAGCGTCGCCAGGTTTTCGAAGACCGGCACGTTGCCGCCGCAGAGGGCGACGTGGGCGCCGAAATGCGTCGACGGACCGTGGTCGATGCTGGCCGTATCGATGCCGATGGCGCGAATCCGCCGGTGGTCGACGAGCCACCGCGCCGCCAGCGGCGAGAGCCCCGGAAACCGCAGCTTCGCCACCGCTTCGGGGCCGGTCGCCGGCGTGCCGAGATAGGCCGCACGGTCGGCCCATCGCGCCGCCCAGCCGGTGCGGAGGAGCACGATCACGTCGACCAACTGCCGCCCCTGATGCGTTTCCCAGGCCACGAGATCGTCGGGCGTCACCTCGTAGACGGGATCGGCCGCGGCCTGTCGCGTGACATCGACGACGACCGCCGCGCCGACGAGCCGAGCCAGCGGAATCTCGTCGGCCGTCTGGCCCGTGGCCGAGAAATGCCGCGGGGCGTCGAGATGGGTGCCGCCGTGTTCGGCGGTGGCAAACCGATTGGCGGCGTAGTAGTAGCCCTTCGCCGTCGGACCGTTCGCCCCCTGTTCGAATCGAAATCCCTTCTCCGTGGGCCAATAGATGGTCCGTTCGTCGAACGGGTGCGTGAGGTCGATCCAGCGTCCGCCCGCGAACCCGCCGCCACGTTCTTCCGCGGCAGCGGCCTGGCACGCCAGCAACAGGATCACCGCGACGACGCGAAACAGACGCAGCAGACATCTGGACATACCGACGTTCCTCCCGAGACAGCGACGCCGGCAGAGCATGAGCCCCGCCCGGCCTCGTCGCACGATTGTGAAAGAAGCCTACCCGAGACCGTTCCGGTCATGCCGACCAGCACCACTCCCGGGTGGGGGCGAGTGTCGCCACGGCCGGTACGGCGGTGCGGAATATTCCAAACCGAGCGCTCTCGGCCTGCCGGAACAGGTTCTTCCCCGGCCGCATCCGATCCCACAGAATGCGGCTGCGAAGCCCTTTCCCCAAAAGAGTCCTCCGAACACGTCGTCCAAACACATACTCCCGTCACTCATTCAAGGAGCCCGTCGGTCCATGTCCCTGCTGAGAGTCCTCTTCGTGGTGGCGATCGCCGCCGCAACGTCCGCTCCGGCGGCGGGAGAAAGCTTCGATCCGCGCGTGATCACGTTCGGCAGCGAACGCGATCAGATCAAGAGCCTCCCGATCGAGAAGCGGCCCAACCGTCCGCTGCACGTCTACGGCAACTCGGTCCGCCGCCGCAACGGCCGCACCGCGACATCCAGCGCCCGCCGGTAAAGCCCGCTACCGTCGCGTGTTCGCCCGCTCCGCCGGGCGGGGGCGTCTTCCACCGGCGTCACGCGGCACAGCGGGTGCATCCGATACTCGAGGCCCGTCCGCCGCTCGATGCAGCGATGCCGGCTCCGCAGCTTCGGCCCCAGCAGGAATTCCCGGCCGTCGTCGGTGCGGAAGACCGTTCCCTCGGGCAATGACTCCACGAACACGACGCCGGCTTCGAACCGGTCGTAGCGGGCGAGCGCGAGCATGAGGTCGCGATCGCTGCAGGTGGCCGCCGGCGGATTCCGCATCGACCGTTCGAGCGCGGCGCCGACGTCGTCCGGCAGCAGGCGGCCGGACACCACGGGCATGAGGATCCGCTCGAACTCCGCCTTCCATTCCGGTCCGTGCGGCCGCACCCGCCGCCGTCTGGGCCCGTGGCGATCCCAGGTGGCGGCGTGGGCGATCTCGTGGAGCAGCGTGGTGAAGAACGCGTAGGGGTTGAGTCCGTCGTTCACCGAGATGCGATGGCGGCGATGCACGGCCGATGGGCCGCGGTGGTCCCCCAGTTTCGTGCGCCGCGGACGACTCACCCGCACGTCCACCGGATGGCAGGCGAGCAGCTCGGCCACGTAGCGGTGGGTGGCGGGAGGCAGCCGGGGCCAGATCGCCTGTTCGCCGAAGATGGGGCTCACGCGGGACATTCCTTCCGTGGAAATCGGCCGGTCCTCAGGCTTCCGGCCGCTGGGGCCGGGCCCGGGCGACGAGAAAGGCCACGAGCGGCCGCGCGGCGGACGGCAGGCTGCCGTCGTCGCAGACGACCGAAACCGACTTTCCGTCCGATTCGATCGTGACCTCGTACTGCCGCAGATCCCGGGCCGAGGCGGAGAATCGTTCGAACGACTCGGTCAGACCGCTGGCCGCCACGAGTTCCTCCGCCTCCCTCCGATCGGCCGGATCGAGTGCGGCCGTGTCGATCCGGCAGCCGGTCACCGCCCCGACGAAACCGCCCGATTGAGTGAAGCTGATCCGCATGCCGATAGTCTCCGTGGTCCCGAACGCGCCCAATTTTTGCAGAAACCCGTCGGGAAGCGTAGCCTCCATGGCTGGAGGAAATCTCCCGTCACAACCGCCCCGGTTTGCCTCCGGCCCCGCCCTGGTGTCATGACGACAGCCCCAATCGCCACGCCGGCCGGCTTCAGCCCAGGATCGTGCTCATCGGCCGGGCCGCGGGCAACGACCTGGTGCTCCACGACCCGAGCGTGTCGGCACGGCACGCCCGCGTGGTGGTCGAACAGGACGGCCTGTGGCTCGAGGATCTCGGCAGCCGCAACGGCACCTTCGTCGGCACTCCCCCGCGGCGGATCGAGCGGGAGCGGATCACGCTCGACGACCGGGTGACCGTCGGGGCCACGCCGCTGCCGCCCGGCAGCCTGCGCGACCTGCTCGAGCACACGCAGCCTCTTTCATCGGCGGGCGACGCGATCCAACTGGAACCGGCGTCGATGGTCACCTTCGGCCGGAAGGCCGGCGCGAGCGTTGCCATCGACCATCCCGCCGTCTCGGCCCTCCATGCGTCGGTGTCGCACGAACGCGGCCGCGTCGTCGTCCGCGACCTCGGCAGCATGGCGGGCACCTTCGTCGACGGCCGGCGGATCGAGCGGGCCGTGGAGATCGTCCCGGGCTCGATCGTGCAGGTGGGCGAACGGCGGTTTCAGCTCTCCGCCGACAAGCTCGCGCTCGAGCCGATGCACGCGCCGGCCGACGTGATCGAAGCCGCCGACGTCTCGGTCGAGGCCTCGGGCCGGCGGCTGCTCGAGGACGTGTCGCTCGTCGTGCAGCCAGGGGAGATGGTGGCGATCATGGGCCCCAGCGGCGCGGGCAAGAGCACGCTGCTCTCCGTGCTCAACGGCCAGGTCGTGCCGGCGGCCGGCCGGATCGTCATTGGTGGGCTCGACCTGCACGACCACTTCGATCTGTTTCGCGGCCGGATCGGCTACGTGCCGCAGGACGACATCCTGCACGCCGATCTCACGGTCTGGCAGGCACTCTGGTATGCCGCCAGGCTCCGCCTGCCGCCCGACACGACCGACGCCGAGATCGAACGCCGCATCCGCACCGTGATCGCCGAACTCGGCCTCGCGGGCACGGAACACACCCGCGTGGGCGACCAGCGGAAGCGGGGCGTGAGTGGCGGCCAGCGGAAGCGGGTGAATCTCGCGATGGAGCTGCTGACCGATCCGCCGATCCTCGTGCTCGACGAGCCCACCTCCGGCCTGTCGAGCACCGACGCCCTGTCGGTGATCGACATGTTGCGCAAGCTCGCCGATGCCGGCAAGACGATCCTCGTCACCATCCACCAGCCGAGCCTCGACGCCTTCCAGAAATTCGATGCCGTGGCCGTGATCGCGCGGGACGCATCCACCGGGCAGATCGGCCGCCTCGCCTCGTATGGCCGGGCCTGGCCCGATGCCGTGGCGTTCTTCGAACCGCCGGTGCCGGGCACGCAGCCGGCGACGAACGTCGACGGCCTGCTCCGCGGGCTGGCCACGCGGCCGGTGAACGACTGGGTGCGGCAGTGGCAGCAGTCGGTGGCGAAGTCAATCTGGGTCGATCGCCGCAGCGGCAAGTATGCGGCGGCGGCCGGCGGCCGCGCGGCCCCGCAGCCGCGGGTGACCGCGCCGCTCACGCAGTGGCGCACGCTCGTCGCCCGCACGCTGGCCGTGAAGGCCGCCGACCGTTGGAACACCGCCGTGCTCATCGCCCAGGCGCCGATCGTGGGGCTCCTGATCGCGGCCGTGTTCTCGAAGGCGGTACGGCACGCGCCCACCCTCGACGTCTGGCCCAAGGTGGGCGTGAACATGGCGACGACGATGTTCGTGACGGCGCTCGCGGCGATCTGGTTCGGCTGTTCGAGCACGGCCCGCGAGATCGTCACCGAATGGCCCATCTACAACCGGGAGCGGATGGTGGGGCTGTCGATCCTTTCTTATGTGGGCTCGAAGGTGACGGTGCTCCTCGGCATCGCGGCGGTGCAGTGCGCGCTCTTGCTCGGCATCGTCGCCTGGACCTGCCAGCTCGGCTCGTCGTGGTGGCACCTGTTCGCCGTGCTCTACGCGGCGGCCCTCGCGTGGGGCGCGATCGGCCTGTTCCTCTCCGCCACGCTGCGCACGGCGGAGGCCGCCGCCGGCGTGCTGCCGGTGCTGCTCCTGCCGATGATCGTGCTGGGAGGCATTCTCGTACCGCTGACCGATCTGCCCCGGCTCACGCAGCCGCTGACCGCCGCGATGCCCTCGCGGTGGGCGTTCGAGGGGATGGTGGTGCCCGAGGCGCTCGAGCGGCCCCGTCTCCGTCCGCACGCCCCTGCCCCAGCCGCGCCGAACCAGCCGACCACGCCCCCCGCGCACGACGAGACCGCGATCCCACGCCGCACGCGGGCCGGCTTCGCGGTCGCCCGTCCCGCCGGACCGCCGATCGTCACGGTGGCCGGCCGCGAGGGCCGCCGCTTCCTGCTGCCGGGTCGCCAGCGGATCGCCGACGCCCTTGAGGAGGCGGCCGCCAAGGCCGAGGCCGAGATGCAACAGGCGAAGCAGGACGCCGAACGCAAGGCCGAGGCGATGAAGCGGCAGGTGGAACGTGACGTCGAGGCCCGCGGCCAGGCGCTGCAAGGACAGATGAAGACCGAGGTGGAGGAACGTGGCACGGAGATGCAGCGCCGGATGCAGGACGCGATGGAGAAGCGGATGCAGGCCGCGCAGGCCGACTTCGAGAAACGCACCGCCGACATGAACGCCACGGTGCAGAAGACGGTGGAGGCGCGGGTGCATGAGGCCACGCAGTCGTTCGAGAAGCGGCTCCGCGAGATGCAGGACGGTATGGAGCAGGAACGCAAGCGGATGTCGCAGCAGCTCGACTCCCTCGGGTCGTTCGCCGCGCAGGCCCGCCGCGACGTCGTGCCGGCCGCCACCCCGCCGGCCCACGACGACGTCGACATGGCCGAGCGGTTCTTCCCGCGGGCGGGCTGGCGGTCGCCCGCCGGCGTGCCGCTGGCCGTGCTCGGCGGCATGTGCGTGGCGGGCGTCGTGGCGACGGCCCTGGTGCTCATGCGGCGCGACACCGCCGGCCGATAGCCCGCAGCGGGAGAGGAGTCCCACATGTCCGACAGGCAGGAGCCACGCGACGACTACGCCCCGCCGATGCTCGTGGCCACGACCACGATCACCGTGGATCGGCGGCTCGGCCGCGGCGGCCTGGGCGACATCTACGAGGCCAGCGACCGCGGCACGGGCCGCAGCCTCGCGGTGAAATTCCTCAACGACTGGGCCCTCGACCAGCCCGCCTGTCGCGAAGCCTTCTCCTTCGAGGCCAAGGTCACCAGCCAGCTCGAGCATCCGAACATCGTGCCGGTGTACTTCACCGGCAACACCGACGACGGACGGCCCTTCTACGCGATGCGTCTGATCCCGGGGAGGACCCTGGCCGCGGCGATCGCGGAGTTTCACGACCGGCGGGCCGAGGGCGGCCACGACACCGTGCGGCAGGCCGCCCGCTACCGCGAGCTGCTCGGCCAGTTCGCGCTGGTGTGCAAGGCGATCGCCTTCGCCCACGACCGCGGCGTGATCCACCGCGACATCAAGCCCGCCAACGTGATGCTGGGGCGGTTCGGAGAGGTGGTCGTGCTCGACTGGGGCCTGGCGACCCGCATCGACCGCGACGATCGGGCCCGGTCGAGCGGCGAGCAGAGTATCGTGATGCCGACCGTCGCGATTGGCCCCGAGCAGGGGGACGACCAGCCGGCCGCCGCCAAGCGCGGCCTGTCGGGCACCCCGGCCTACATGAGCCCCGAGCAGCACGACGGCGCCCGGCACGTGGGTGCTCCCAGCGACGTCTACGGGCTCGGGGCCACGCTCTACCACATCCTCACCGGCCAGCCGCCGTTCGACGGTGAACTGCCGGCGATCCGCGAGCAGGCCGTGGCCGGCCGGGTGATGCCGCCGTCGCGGGTGAAGAAGGGGGTGTCGCGGGCGATCGAATCGGTCTGCCTGAAGGCGATGGCCCGCGATCCGGCCGACCGCTACGAGTCGCCGCTGGAACTGGCCCACGACGTCGACAACTACCTCGCCGACCTGCCGGTGTCGAGCTACCGCGAGCCGCTGCCAAGGAAGGTGGCCCGCTGGACGCGGCGGCACCGCCGGGTGACCCAGATGAGCGTGGCCACGCTCGTGCTGCTCCTGCTCATGGCGGGCCTGTCGGCGGCGCTCCTGCGACGGATGGCCAACGAGGAATCCCGCGCCCGGCAGACGGCGGTGCTGATGGCGGCACGGCTGGCGGCGAGCACCGCGGCCCTGCAGATCGACTCGCGGTGGCGGATCCTCGAACACGACGCGCAGAACCCCGACCTGGTCGAGGCACTTGCCGCGGCGGCCGACGGCCCTTCCGCTCCCGCGGCGGGCCGCCAGGCC
>JBJTSM010000027.1:0-2473 GCA_046076685.1 Planctomycetia bacterium
GCTGCAGAACTTCTTCAAGCTCTACAAGAAGGTCGGCGGCATGACCGGCACCGCCATGACCGAGGCGAACGAGTTCTGGAAGATCTACAAGCTCGACGTGATCGCCATCCCGCCCAACCGCGGCATGAAGCGGATCAACCACCCCGACGTCATCTACCGCACGGAGCGGGAGAAGTGGGTCGCCGTGGCCGACGAGGTGGAGCGGATCAACCGCTGGGACACGCTCGCCCTCACCGACGGCACCTGGAAGATCGGCACGATCCTCAAGACGGCCGACGGCGTGCACGAATTCCAGGCCAAGGGGGAGCGCACGACCGAGGCGATCCCGGTCGCCAAGGTGAAGGAGATCCAGCAGAAGGGGCTGCCCGTGCTGGTCGGCACCGTCTCGATCGAGAAGAGCGAGCGGCTCTCGAGCCTGCTGGAGAAGCGGGGCGTGGACCACCAGGTGCTCAACGCGAAGCAGCACAAGCGGGAGGCCGAGATCATCGCGCAGGCCGGCCGCCTCGGCGCCGTCACGATCGCCACGAACATGGCCGGCCGCGGCACCGACATCATCCTCGGCGGCAACCCCGACACCCTCGCCTGGGCCAAACTGCAGGACACCTACGCGACGCGGCTCGACGTGCCCAAGGCCGAATGGGACGCGCTGGTCGCGGAGATCTCGACCCGCGAGCAGATGAAGGAGGAGGGAGCGATCGTCCGCGACATGGGCGGCCTGCAGATCGTGGGCACCGAGCGGCACGAAGCCCGGCGGATCGACCTGCAGCTCCGCGGCCGTTGCGGCCGTCAGGGCGACCCCGGCTCCAGCCGCTTCTTCCTCTCGCTCGAAGACGACCTGATGCGGATCTTCGCCGGCGAATGGGTGAAGAACGTGCTCACGCGGCTGGGCATGCAGGATGGCGAGGCGATCGAGAGCCGGATGGTGACCCGCCGCGTGGAGGCCGCGCAGAAGAAGGTCGAGGAGCGGAACTTCGAGGTTCGCAAGAACCTCCTCGAATACGACGAGGTGATGGACGAGCAGCGAAAGCGAGTCTACGGCTTCCGCCAGCGGATCCTCGACGGCGAGCCCTGCCGCGAGATCATCCTCGACATGGTCGACCGCCAGGTCGACCAGAACATCGGCAGCTTCCTCGACCGCGACTACGGCCCGCAGACCTACGCCACCTGGGCCTCCGGCCAGCTCTCCTGCGAACTCGACGGCAACGACTTCCGTGGCATGTCTCCCGAGGAGGCCGAGCGGCGGGCGGTGGACGAGGCGGTGCGGCAGTCGGAGGCACAGATCTTCGAGGCCGTCGAGGAGAACCTGCCCACCGGCGAGGACGAGGAGGAGTGGAACTGGTCGGCCCTGGCGTCGTTCGCCAACGCGCGGTGGAAGCTCTCCGTCAACGACCGCGACCTGAAGCGGGTGGGGCGTGACGATGTCGCCGAGTTCCTTCAGGAGCGGGCCCGGGAGGCGATCCACCGGATCGACCTCGCCGAGGGCAAGCGGTTCCTGGAGGCCGACTTCGGCCTGCGGACGGCCTGCGGCTGGACGGAGTGGCGGTTCGGCGTGGGACTCGACGAGCAGGAACTCGCGGCGGTGGCCAGGAACGGCGTCGACCCGCAGGCCTTCAAGCAACTCGTCAGCCGCAAGGCCCGCGAGGTCTACGGTCGGCGGGAAATCGAATACCCGGTGCTGGTGGGGCTGTCGCACTTCTCGGGCCGGCTGCCCGACGGCAGCCGCGGGCTCGACCGCGAGGGGCTCCTGGCCTGGGCTCGGGAGCGATTCGATCCCGCGCTCACCGCGCAGGATCTCGCGTCGTCGAACCTCGACGACTTGAAGGCCGTGCTCGCGGCGGCCAGCCGGCGCCGGCACGCCCAGCCCGACGACCCGCGCGACGAGATGAAGCGGATGGAGCGGTCGGTGCTGCTGCAGATCCTCGACAACGCCTGGAAGGACCACCTGCTGGCGATGGACCATCTGCGGGCGAGCGTGGGCCTGCGCGGCTACGCCCAGGTCGACCCGAAGGTGGAATACAAGCGCGAGGGGATGCGGACCTTCGACCTGATGTGGAAGGGCATCGACGAGCGGGTCACCGACATCGTCTATCGCATCGAGCAGGTCGAGGACGACGAATTGCGGAGCGCGTGGAAGGAGACGGCCGCCATCCACGCCGAGGCCGCGCCGGCCACGCTGCCGGAGCCGGGCCAGCCGTCGGGGCAGCCCGCGGCCGCCGGCGACGCGCAGGGCCTGCAGGCGGTGGAACCGATCCGCAACCTCGGCCAGAAGGTGGGCCGCAACGATCCGTGCCCCTGCGGCAGCGGGAAGAAGTTCAAGAACTGCTGCGGCAAGTCGAGCGGCGTCGCCGCGGGGTGACGGACGGCGGAACAGTCATGCGTTCGGCTTGACGGCTTGGATGGCCACGTAGTGGCCCGTGAGCCAGCGTGTCGGCCGGCGGCCAAGCGATTCCCACGAAGCGACGCCGCGGATGAA
>JBJTSM010000028.1:0-9208 GCA_046076685.1 Planctomycetia bacterium
CTTGAATCGCCTGCTGACGGCACCTGCGGTCGGGTCCGCATCCTCCGGCTTCTTCCCGACCGCGGCTCCCGCCTCGTCCTCCTCACCTTCGCCGGTCTCGATCATGGCACCGGCTTCGAGCGGACCATCGCCCTCGTCGTCACCCTCGCCTGTGCCGGCAGCCTCGCCCCCCGGGGCATCTCCCGCGGAATCGTCGAGCACGAACTCGCCGTTACCCGGCTGATCGACCTTTTTCTTGAAGCGGATGTTCTTGGTGAACTCGACGACGGCCCAGTAGCGGCCGGGATGAATCTCTTCCGTGCCATTCGGAGCGACGAGGTAGGTGCGGGATTTGCCTTCGAGCGTCTCGGTCTTCAACTGCGGCCATTCGTCCTGAGGCACTTCTTGGTCGTGCCCCGCGAGGGCCGTCATGTGTTCTTCGAGATGCTCGAGTGCCTCCTCGCCCGAACTCTTTCGGGGCTGCGGCATCCAGCGATCGGAGTCGCCCGTGTCGTCACCGCCGCCCTCGGTCGGGGTCTTGTGAAACGCCAGCCACCGGTCCACCGGCAGGCTTTCGTAGACCGTCACCGCGTCGTAGTCCCGGTTCCACCGTCCGACGTCCGCTTCGTCGGGCGGGGTGGGCAGGCTGGCCGGCACGATCGAAAGTTGGCACGTCTCCTCGCCCTTCGCCGCGTTGGCCGCCTGCACGCGAAACAGTCCGAGAAACCGTCCCTCTTCATCGACGCCCGCGTCGTCGAACACCGCCACCTCGGCGCCGGCCGGCAGCGGACCAGTCTCGCTTTCCTCGCTTGGCATCTCGATCGAGATCGTGCCCGGCTTGCCATCTCCCGGGGGGGAGAACGTGGCATTTTTCCAACGGCGTCCGTGCCATGTGTCGACGAACGCCAGCGCCCGCATCCAGCGGTCGCGCTGGTGCCGCAAGGCCGCCAGCGACTTCGCCGCCGCCGCGGCGCCGGGCTTGTCTTCACCGACGATGCGATCGATCTCGGACTGGGTCTTGCTGACCACGGCCCGCCAGGACCGCTCCCGCTCCGCCAGCCGCGTCGCCAGATAGAGGTAGCCGGTGGCCGCGAACAGCAGCAGCACGGCCGCGGCCACGGTGCCCCAACTCCAGCCCTTGTTGCCGACGCCAATCGCGACCAGGCCCAGCAGCACGATCAGGCCGATCACTGCCAGCAGAACGATTTCCATGCGGCACCCACAGCGGCGGACGGCCGTCCGCGGAATCGGCAAACTGCAACTTCGAACCGGGCGGCGGCGACACGATCGAAGGCTCCGGTCATGCGGATTATACCGGCACCGGAGCCCAGGCCCCCGTGGTCAGTTTCGTGTAACGGGCCGGCTGATCTTGAGCCCGACGGCTCGCGGCGTTGCCTTCGGACGGCGCGTCGCCCGCCGCTGTCGCCCGGAGGCGACGCGCCGCGGTCACGGCCAGGCGCGGACTTTCCCCAGAGACAAGGGGTTTTGCCCGGAGAAACGCCGGTTGGCGGTCGGGACGCGGCGGGCAAGGCTCGCTTCGGCGCGGGATGTGCAACCAGTCCACCCTGCCCGTCGCCATCGAACCACACCGCCAGAGGAGTCTCTCATGCGTCGTGCCACGCCCCCCTCCCCGAAGCCCGTGTCTCCGTCGGCGGTCTCCAAGCCGGCTGCGCGGCCATTGCTGCCGCCGGTGGCACGGCCGCGGAAGTCGACGGCCCGCATCGACGATCCCGTCCGGCTCTACCTCCTGCAGATGGGGGGCAATCCGCTCCTCACCCGTGCGACCGAGGTGTCGAGCGCCAAGCAGATCGAACTCTGGCGGCGGAAGTTTCGCCACACCATGCTGGCCAACGACTTCATCCTGTCCGGCGCCGTCAGTTTGCTCGAGCGGGTGAAGGCGGGCACGATCCGCCTCGATCGCACGATCGAGGTGGCCGTCACCAATACGAAGGAGAAGGCCCGCTTCCTCAAGCGTCTGGGCCCCAATCTCGCCACGCTTCGGCTCATCGAGCAGGAGAAGTCGCGGCTGTATCGCATCGCCATGTCCCGCAGCGTGCCTTTGGAACGGCGGCGGGCCGCCTGGCGGCGGCTCGTGCGGCAGCGGAACAAGGCGGTGCGGCTCGTCGAGGAGATGCATCTGCGGATCCAGCGGCTCACTCCGCTCCTCAAGCAGCTGCAGTCGATCGGCGACCGCATCGATGACATCCGCGGTCAACTGGGCGAGCCGCTTGCCGGCGGCGGCGAGCGGGAATCGCTCCAGCGGGAGCATCGCAGGCTGCTCCTGTCCACGCGGGAGAGTGGCCGCACGCTGGCGCGGCGGCTCGCCAGGCTCGACGACCTGCAGCAGCGCTACGACGCGGCCAAGCGCGAGCTCGCGTCCGGCAACCTGCGGCTCGTCGTCTCGATCGCCAAGCGGTATCGGAATCGCGGCCTCTCCTTCCTCGACCTCATCCAGGAGGGCAACTCCGGTCTGATGCGGGCCGTCGACAAATTCGAGCATGCCCGGGGCTTCAAGTTCTCGACGTATGCCACCTGGTGGATCCGACAGGCGATCACCAGGGCGATCGCCGATCAGAGCCGCACGATCCGGGTGCCCGTGCACATGGTCGATACGATCACCAAGCTGCGCAACGCATCGCGGCTGTTCGTGCAGCGTCACGGCCGGGAGCCGAACATCGATGAGATGGCTGAGATCACCGGGCTCTCGGTCGAGGAGGCCCATTGCATCTGGCGGATGTCGCGGCAGCCGGTGTCGCTCGACCAGCCGCTCGGAGACAGTGACGACGGGGTCGTTGGCGAGTTCGTCAGCGACCACCGCGAGGACGACCCCCTGCTCGAGGTCAACCAGCAGACGCTCAAGTCGGTCATCGGCCGGGCGCTGGAGGGGTTGTCATACCGCGAGCGGGAGATCATCCGGCTGCGGTTCGGTCTCGCCGACGGCTACAGCTACACGCTCGAGGAGGTCGGGACGCTCTTCGACGTCACGCGGGAGCGGGTCCGGCAGATCGAGGCGAAGGCCGTGGAAAAACTCCGCGAGCCCGGGCTGCACGCCCGGCTCTCGGGTTTTGTCGACGACCGGGCAATCGACCGGTTTCGTGCCGCGTCGTCGTTCCGTCGCAATGAACCCACGACCACCGTATCCGACGGGCTCGCCGCCGCGACCGAGGAGATGCCCGAGTTACAGGAAGCGTTGTCGTAGCCGTCAGGCCGACTTCGCCTCGTCGAGTGCCTGCTGCAGCTTTGCCTTCGGCTGCACGCCCATGAACTGCTGCACGAGACGACCGCCGTTGAAGATCATGATCGTGGGGATGCTCGCCACGTTGTAGGTCATCGCCAGTTGGCTGTTGTCGTCGACGTTCACCTTCCCGACCCGGAAGGAACCGGCGTTCTCGACCGACAGTTCCTCGATCGTCGGTCCGATCATCCGGCACGGTCCGCACCACGGCGCCCAGAAGTCGACGAGCACCGGCACCGGGGAATCGAGCACTTCCCGCTGAAAATTGGCGTCGGTGAATTCAAGTGCGTTTCCCATGGGCTCGAGCTCCTTCGTGTTCGGCGGGTGGATCGGGTATGAATCGGGCACGGAGACCCGTGCCGCCGCGGGAGTATAGCAGGCCTCCATGCCCCACCACCACCATTCGATTCATCTCGGAGCCGCCTGGGAAACTCCCGCACCGTCGGCCGACGGCGGCACGGAGTGGAAGCGGCGGTTTGGCAGGCCCGCCGGGATCGAGCCCGGAGATCGGGTGCTGCTGGTCGTCTCGCAGGCCGGGGTCGCGGCCGGCGTGACGCTGAACGCCGTCACGCTGCCTCCGCTGCCCGCTGGCGCAGGCCGTTGGACGCACGACGTCACTCCTTTGCTTCGCGACCGCAACGAACTGGTGCTCGCGATGACCGGGCCCGTGCCCGCGGTCGCCAACGACGCCGCGCATGGTCGCGGTCCGCTGCCCGCCGCATGCGGGAGGGTCGCGCTCGAGATCGTGTCGGCGGACCATCACGCTTGACACCGGCGGGCGGCGGCCGTTACCAACAGTCGGGGCGGTGCGGCCCGGCGGTGGCGGCATCGAGCCCGGAGTTCGTCAGCCGCAGCCATTCAGCGATCCGAGAAGCAACGAGGTATCGAATGTCGGTCATCCGTGTCGGAAGCAACAACAGCTACGCCGAGGGTTGGGATCAGGTGTTCGGTGGCACGAAGCCGGGCCGGGCGAAGGCCGGCAAGGCGAAAGCCGCCACCACGAAGAAGGCGGCCAAAAAGTCGGCCAAGTCCTCCAAGCCAGCCGCGACGAAGAAGCCTGCCAAAAAGACCGCAAAGAAGCGGTAGTCGCGGAGACTAGCGGCCCAGTTCGCGGGCTCGGGCGGCGGCCGCCACAACGGCGTCGATCAGAGCGCCGCGGACGCCGCGCTGTTCGAGCACGGCCAGGCCCGCGATCGTGGTGCCGCCCGGGCTCGAGACCCGGTCCTTGATCTGCGCCGGATGTTCTCCCGTTTCTGCCAGCAATGCGGCCGTGCCGGAGAGTGTTTCCGTCGCCAGTGCGAGGGCGAGGCCACGCGGCAGGCCGGCCTTCACTCCCCCATCCGCGAGCGCTTCGACGAGGAGCGCCACGAATCCCGGGCCCGAGCCCGAAAGGCCGGTGACGGCATCCAGGAGCGACTCGTCCGCTTCATGCACGCTTCCCACGGCGGCGAGCAGCGCGAGCACCCGGGCCAGCCCCTCGGCAGGCACCTCCGGCGTGCGGCAGACCACCGAGACGCCCCGGCCGACCAGGCACGGCGTGTTGGGCATCACGCGGACGATCCTGCGGCTTCCCGTCAACTCGGCCAGATGCGCGAGCGTGAGGCCTGCCACGATCGAGACGACCAGAGCCTCGGCGGAGAGGGCGGCGGAGCATTCGCGGCAGGCCGTGGCCGCCTGCTGCGGCTTGACCGCCAGAAAGACGATCTTCGCCGCCGCGGCGGCTTCGCCGCCACTGGTGGCGAAGCGGATGCCCGGCATCCGGGCCGCGAGCCGTTCCCGTGCGGCGGGTACCGGGTCGTACACGATGATGTCGGCCGCCTCGAGCAGCCCCGCGCGGCAGAAGCCCTCCGCGAGGGCGAGTGCCATCTGGCCGCCCCCGATCATGGCGATCGTCCGTGAACCTGCGGTGCGCGGTCCCGCGGCGTGCGTGTCATGGCTCATGGCTTCGAGGTCCCTTCTGCGACAGGTTCGAGGGCTGTGTCGATCGCGGCGGCGTCGATCCGGCTCACCCACAGCTGGCTGGTGGCGGCTCGTCCGCCGCCGGCGTCCCCGCGGCTGGCCGTCCACATGAGCAGCGTGCCGTCGGGCGAAAATGCCGGCAGCACGTCGGCTCCCTCGTGGTCGGTGATCCGCAGCGGCGGACCGGTCCGGAATGCGAGCGAGTCTTCCGCGCCGGTCCCGGCGGCATACCGGGCGATCCAGAGATCATAATTCGGCCGCGCGGCGGGATCCGAATGATCGGCGCCCGTCCAGATCAGCCACGGCCGCGTGGGGTGCCAGTACGGGGCCCAATGCACCCCCTGCCCGCTCGTGATCGCCACGTCGCCCGAGCCATCCGCCCGCATGACGTGGATCTGGAGCTGGTCTTTCTGCAACCGGTCGGTCCGGTAGGCGATGAAGCGTCCGTCGGGGGAAAAGAACGGGCCGCCGTCGTACCCGGGTTCGTTCGTCAGTTGGCGGACGTTGCCGCCGTCGGCGTCCATGACGTAGATGTCGGGGTCGCCGTCGCGGTCGCTGACGAACAGGATCTGCGTGCCATCGGGAGAAAAAGAACACTCCGCGTCGTAGCCCCGCTCGTGCGTGAGCCGCACGAGGCCCGCGGCGTCCCCGGTCGCCGGCTCCAGGTCGGCCACGAAGATGTCGGAGTGCGGGTCGAAGTCCCACTGGTAGCGGCGCCGCCGGCCTGTTTTTCGATCCTCCTCGGCCTGGGCCCGTGCGGCCGACTCCGTGGCATCGAGATTCGGATCCAGATGGCTCGACGCGAACAAGAGCCGCCGACCGTCCGGCGAAAACCAGCTGCATGTCGTCCGGCCGCGGCCGGTGCTCAGCCGCACCGGCTGCGCCGGCCGTGGGGCGGCTGCGTCGAACGGCTGCACGAAGATCTGATAGAAGGGATACTCGGGCGGCACGGCCTGGTAGCAGATCGTCCGGGCGTCGGGCGCGAAATACCCCTCGCCCGCCTTGGGCATGCCCATCGTCACCTGGACCGGATCGGACAGGAAACGCCGTTCGAGCGGAGACCGCGTGTCGGCGGCCTCGTCGGTCGCCGAAGCCGTCGGCGGCGCGCTCGCGGCAATTGCCGCCAGCGTGACGAGGCAGGCCAGTTTCCACGTCATCCGGGCCCCGTGGCCGGCAGGTCGCAAAAAAAGCAGATTGAAGGATTTGTTCATGCCGCCCAGTATATGCGATGGGCGGCAGGCGTCTGTCAGGCAGTCGCCCGCACACCGACACCGGCGACACCACCGGCCACACGACGACCAGGAAGAGAAACCGACCGCATGAAGATCTACACGAAGACCGGAGACGCCGGAGAGACCGGGCTCTTCGGCGGCCCGCGGGTGCTGAAGGACCACGCCCGCATCGAGGCCTTTGGAACGGTGGACGAACTCAACAGCCACCTCGGCATGGTTCGCACGCTGCCGGCCGCGGACGGGTTCGACGCCCTGCTGCGCCGCATCCAGTGCGAGCTGTTCGACCTGGGCGCCCAACTGGCGACGCCCGGCACCGTCGAGGAGCGGATCACGACCGGTCACGTGCAGTATCTGGAGCAGGCGATCGATCGGCACGAGGCGCTGCTCGAGCCGCTCACGTGCTTCATCCTGCCGACCGGAACGCCGCTGGCAGCGGCCCTGCACGTCGCCCGCACCGTCTGCCGGCGTGCGGAGCGGCGGGTGGTGACGCTGGCGGGCCGCTTGGAGACGACGATCCCCGCCAACGCCATCGAGTATTTGAACCGCCTGGGCGACCTGCTCTTCGTGCTGGCCCGCGTGGCCAACCGTCGCGAAGACGTCGCCGACGATCCCTGGCATCCGGCACCATGACCGACGGGCCCGCCCCGACCGCCGCGACGACCTTCAGCCCCGCCGTCACGCGGGCGGCGGCGGACCTGGCGAGGCTGAGGCAGCGGATCGCCGCGCAGCATGCCGCCGGCGGCCCGGGCATCCAGACCTGCGGGCTGGCCTCCGATCTCTGCGACGAAATGGTCGTCGGGCTGTGGGAGGCGCTGCTGGACGAACTGCCGCCCGCGGATGCCGCCATGCTCCGTCAGCATACGGCGCTCGTCGCCCATGGCGGATATGGCCGGCGCGAGATGGCGCCCCATTCCGATATCGATCTCATGCTGCTCTACGAGCGGCGGGCGGCCGTGCCGGTCGCCGCCGCCGCCAAGCGGCTGCTGCAGGATCTCTTCGACGCGGGGGCGGAGGTGGGGCAGAGCGTCCGGACCATGAGCGATGCCCTGCGTCTGGCCGCCGCCGATGCCACGATCCTCAGTTCGTTGCTCGAGTGTCGTCCGCTCGCGGGGAATGCCGACCTCGTCGTACGGCTCGAGACCCGGCTGCGGAAGATGCTGGGGCGGGCTCCCCGGCGGTATGCCCGGGCGCTCGTCGAGGCTCGCCGCGAGGAGGCGGGCCGGTATGGCGAGACGGTTTCGCTCCTGGAGCCGAACGTGAAGCGTTCGCCCGGGGGGCTGCGCGACATCCAGCTCGTGCGGTGGCTGGGCCGGGTGCTGTGGGGCGAGGCCTCGTTCGACGGCCTCGCCCTCGCGGGCGGGGTGTCGCGACGGGATGCCGACACGCTCCGCGACGCGGCGGAATTCCTGACCCGGCTGCGCAACGACATGCATCTCTCCGCGGGCAAGGCGGCCGATGCGCTCACCCGGGACCAGCAGCTCCGCATCGCCGCGGACCGCGGCATCGAATCGTGCGACGGGCAGCTCGGCGTGGAGCGGTTCATGCGGGATTATTTCCGGCATTCGCGCGGCGTGGCGCAGGTGGCGGAGACGCTCGTCGCCGGCCTGCGGCGCTCCACGGCGGCCCGCTCGCTGGTGGCCGGCGTGCTGGGGAATCGGGTTGACGGACTGTTTCGCGTCGGTCCGCACGACGTGGCGGCCGCCTCCGGCTGCCTGGGGCAGGTCGCCGGCAGCCTCGACTCGGTCGTGCGGCTCGTCGAACTCTCCGCGCTGTACGACCTGCCGATCGACCATGCCACGTGGGAGGCCGTGCGGGGCAACGCCGACAGGCTGCCGGCCGACGCCGCCGCCCGCCGGCGGTTCCTCGGGTTGTTCGCCCGACCCCAGCGGCTGGGCGATGCCCTGCGGCGGCTGCACGAGGTGTCGGCGCTCGAGATTCTCATCCCGGAGTTCGCCCACGCGCGGTACCTGCTGCAGTTCAACAACTACCACAAGTACACCGTCGACGAGCATTGCATCGTGGCCGTCGAACGGGCGGCCGAGCTGCAGGACGACCCCGGCTGGCTCGGGGATGTCTGGCGGCAGCTCAACCGCAAGCGGCCCCTGCTCCTGGCCCTGTTGATCCACGACCTCGGCAAGGGATTCGTCGAGGACCACAGCGAGCTGGGGGCACGGATGGCCCGCGACATCGCGGGCCGCTTCGACCTGCCGGGCGACGAGGCCGAGATCGTCGAGTTTCTGGTGCACAAGCATCTCGCGATGGCGCACCAGGCCTTTCGACGCAACACCGCCGACGACAGCCTCGTGGTGCGGTTCGCCCGTGACGTGGGCTCGCCGGAGGTGCTGCGGATGCTCGCCGTCCTCACGGCGGCCGACGTCGCCGCGGTGGGCCCGGGCGTCTGGACGCGGTGGAAGGCCGACCTGCTCGGCGACCTTTATTTTCGCACGCTCAACACCCTCGACGGTGAGAGTCCCTCGGTGGCGGCCGAACGGCATCGCCGAACGCTCGACGACCTGCTCGCCGGCCGTGATCCCGCCGACCCCCTCGTGCAACTCGCCCGGCAGTTGCCGCTCTCCTACCTGCATGACACGGAGCCGGTCCGCATGCTCGAAGAGCTGGCGAAGCTCGTGCGGCTGGAGCCGCAGGGCCTGTTCATCGGCACCCGCTGGCAGCCGGTGACCGGCACGGTCGCCATCACCGTCGCCACGCGGGAGTCGGTCGCCAGCGGCATCTTCCACCGTCTGACCGGAGCCCTCACCAGCCAGCGGCTGGAAATCCTCGCCGCCGACATCCACACGCTCGA
>JBJTSM010000029.1:0-4669 GCA_046076685.1 Planctomycetia bacterium
CCGCCGCTTCGGATCGCGGCGGTCGTAGCAGCATCGGTCATCCTGTCCCTGCAGGGTTCTCCAGAGTCCGCCGAGGTCGATTTCCAGGCGGACGTGCTTCCGATCCTGCCGCGGAAGTGCCTCCGCTGCCATGCTGGTGACAAGCCGGAGGGCAACCTATCGATCGCCGACAGGGCGGCGGTGCTGCAGGGAGGTGACAGCGGTCCGGCCGTCGTGCCCAACGACGCCGCACGGTCGCTGCTCTTGGCCCGCGTGACGGCGGCCGACCCCGATGAGGCCATGCCGCCGGAAGGAGAGCGGCTCAGCGATGCCGAGATCGCGACCCTGAGGGCGTGGATCGACCGCGGCGCTAAGTGGAAGGATCCTGAGCCCTACCCGCTCGCACTCGCGGAGATCGTCGTTCCCCCGGGCGTTGGCACGCCGCTCGATCGGCTGCTGGCCGACTATTTTCGCAGGCAGGGGATCGCGGCACCCGCGGTCGTGAGTGACGAGATCTTCGCCCGTCGCACCGCCCTCGACCTCGTGGGCCGGCCGTTGGCGGCCGCTGACCTCGTGGTGTTTCTGGCGGACGATGCGGCCGACAAGCGGGCTCGACTGGTGGACGCGTTACTTGCCGACCAGGAGGGTTTCGTCGATCACTGGCTGACGTTCTGGGGTGATCATCTGCGTTTCGGGTCGGATATGGCCGCGGGCATCTTCGACGACGGGCCGGCGGCCAAGACCTCGATGCAGAGCCTGCGCACCAAGCTCGTCGGCAGTCCGCCGCTCGACCGCTTTGCCCGTGAGCTCGTGACGCAGCAGATGGTCCCGACCTACGCGCCGCCGGGGGAGGTGCTGTCCGCAGTCGACGGTCCCGAGATGCAGGAAGCCGCCACGGTCGCCCACGTGTTTCTCGGCATGCAGCTCAAGTGCGCCTCGTGTCACGACAGTTTCCTCGACCGCTGGAAGCAGGCCGACGCCTGGGGACTCGCTGCCGCGCTCGGCTCCGGCCGCATGCCCGTCGATCGCTGCGACCTGCCGACCGGGCGGATCGCCGAGTCGGCGTTTCCCCTGCGGCACCTGGGCGCGATCGATCCCGGCGCCGACGCGAAACAACGTCGCGGCAGGGTCGCCGAACTGCTGACGACTCCGCAGAACGGCCTGTTCGCCCGCACCTTCGTCAACCGCGTGTGGGCCCGGCTCTTCGGCCGGGGGCTGATCGAACCGCTCGACGAGATGATGGAGCACGCCCCCTGGGATGCGGCGGTGCTCGACTGGCTGGCCGCCGATTTCGTGAGCCACGGCTACGACGTCCGGCATCTTTTGCGCCGGATCATGACGTCCGAGGCCTACGCCGCGGCGGCCGTGGAAGACACACCGCTTGAGGCGGGGCGGCCCTACGTTTTCCAAGGGCCGGAGGTGCGCCGGCTGTCGGCGGAGCAGTTCATCGATGCCATCGGCAGGCTGGGAAACAATCTGCCACGGGCCTGGACGCGGCCCAACGACCCGCTGATGACGACGCTCGGACGGCCGAGCCGCGACGTCGTCGTCACGGCCCGGACCGAGGAGGCGACGACGCTCCTCGCCCTCGAACTCATCAATGGTCCGGCCGTGGGTGGCCTGATCGACACCGCGGCGGTGGCGACGGCCGACCTTCCAGGGGAGCAGGCGATCGAGCGGGTGTTTCTCACGCTTCTCGGCCGCCGGCCGACGGCAAAGGAACTGGCCGCATGCCCGCCCCGCACGGCGGAGACGTCCGCGAAGCGACAGATCGGGGACCTTATCTGGTCTCTCGCGATGCTTCCGGAATTTCAGCTCATTCGCTAGGGGGCAGGGCATGCGCATGCATCGGCGATCTCGCTCGACCGGCACGTCACTCGACCGCCGTGATTTTCTCGCCGGCCTCGGCCCCGCCGCGGCGGCGGCCCTGGCCATGGGCCGGGTGCCGCTCGTCCGGGCGTCCGATCCTGCACCGGCCGCCACGGCGGATTGCGTGGTGCTCCTCTGGATGGCGGGCGGCATGGCCCACACCGAGACCTTCGATCCAAAGCACTACGAGCCGTTTCGCCCGGGCATCGAGGCGAAGCGGGTGCTGAGCACCTTTCCGGCGATCGACACCTCGGCCGACGGGATCCGGTTCACCGCTGGGCTCGAAGAGATGGCCTCAGTGATGCACGAGGGCACGCTGATCCGCACATCCACCGTGCCGGTCGTGGACAAGATCACGCACTCGAAGCACCAGTACCACTGGCACACCGGCTACCTGCCCCCGCTGAGCGTGGCGGCGCCCCACATCGGAGCCGTGATCGCCCGCACGCTCGGCCCGCGGCACCCCGACATCCCCGCCTTCATCGACATCGGCGAGACCTTCGCGGAAGCGGGCCGCGAGGCCGGGGCGGTCCGCAGCTTCCTCTCGGCGGGCTTTCTCGGCGCCGAGTACGGTCCGTTTTCTGTGCCGATGCCCGAGGATGCGGCCCGCCGACTGCGGGGCGACGACGGCCGGCGGCAGCAGGTCGATGCCCGCCTGAAACAGTTCCAGGCACTCCTCGCGGCCAGCCCGACGGCGGAACTGGCCTCCAGCCACCAGCAGGAGTCGATCCTCCGCTCGGTCGAGCAGGCCTGCCGGCTGATGCATTCGCCCCGGGCGCGGGCGTTCGACATCGCCGCGGAGCCGAAGGAGACGTTCGCCACGTACGACACCGGCCCGTTCGGCCGGGGCTGCCTGCTCGCCCGGACGTCGAGGCCGGCGCGCGATTCATCGAAGTCCACGTTCCCTACAAGCCCTTCGGCTACTGGGACACCCACGAGCACGGCCACGAACGCACGGTCAAACTCAAACAGATGATCGACCGCCCGGTGGCCCAGCTGATTCGCGACCTTCGCGACCGCGGCCTCCTCGACCGCACACTCGTGGTGCTGGCCAGCGAGTTCAGCCGCGATCCACTGATCGAGGGCAAGGACGAGAAGCGGACGAAGGCCAGTGAGGCGGCGATCGCCGCCGTGATGCAGGACGAACGGCATTACGGCATGCACGCCCATTTCGCCGACGCCGGTTCCGTTCTGCTCTGGGGCGGCGGCATGAAGCGCGGCTTCGCGTACGGCGAGACGGCCGACGAGCATCCCTGCAAGACGGTCCGCGATCCGGTCCTCCTCGAGGATCTGCATGCCACGATCTACGCCGCCCTCGGCATCCCCGCCACACAGTCCTTCACGGTGGAGCGGCGGCCGTTCTACGTCACCAAGGACGGCAAGGGCGTGCCGATCCGCAGGCTGTTTTCTTAACGCGGCCTGTCGGCCGCAATCAAAGGGGATTGTTGGCGTAGGTTTCGGGCTCTCCGTGCCCGGTGTAGCCGCAGGTTGTTCAACCTGCGGAATGCGGCATCCACACCGAACAGCGTGGCGGCGGTGGTGTAGACTGCCAGTCTGCCCCCACAGGGAGCTATTCGCGCAGCCCACGAGGCCAAAACCCGTACAGGGCCGGGATGTCCGGCTCACCGACGTGCATGGCAACGTCGTCACGAAGATGCTCGCGTGAGCCCCCGAGCCGCCCGATCTCGTTTGCATCGGCATCTTCGACTTCTTCCGTCGAGATTGCTCTCGGTGGCATGCGCGTGCTTGACCAGAATATATACATATGTATATTCCCACACAAAAGACACCCACGCGAGGAAACAGCTACAATGGGAAAAACTCTGGAGAGCACCGCTCAATGGCCGCATTTGCAATCACCACGGCCGAGGCCCTTTCGCATGCGGCAGCAGGTCTTGGCCGCTGCGAACTGGTCCGCGGGGAACTTGTCATGATGTCGCCAGCCGGTTCGCGGCACGGTGCCGTGGCAGCCCGGATCGCCAAAGCGATTGCCGACCACGTCGAGCCCGCCAGTCTGGGTGTCGGAGTGGGTGTCGTCTTCGCGGCCGAGACGGGATTTGTGCTGGAGCGGAACCCCGATTCCGTGCGGGCCCCCGATGTCGCCTTCGTGCGGGCGGAGCGGCTCGCCGGAGGGATCCCGGCCGGTTTTTTTCCGGGCCCGCCCGACCTGGCGGTGGAGGTATTGTCTCCGAGCGATCAGCGGCAGGAGGTCGCCGCGAAGGTGAACCAGTGGCTCGCTGCCGGAACCACGCTCGTCTGGGTAGTCGATCCCGCCGACCGCACGCTCACGGCCCATGGCATCGATGGCCACAGCATGACCTATCGTGAAGCGGAGAGCGTGCCGGGAGCGCCGGTGCTCCCCGGCTTCGCGCTCCCGCTCGGCCGGATCTTCGTCTGAGCTGGTCGGCCGTGATCCGGTCGAATCGCTCGATGCCGAGGGCGGGCGGCTCGGTGTGGCAAGGCAGTCAGTCATCAAGGTCTGGATAGCCGAACGGCGCGCGGCGTTGCGGTTAGTTGCGCAAAAATAGCTCTCGGCAGCGGGGGCGAGGCGGCTATGCTCGGGACAGGAGGAGCGGCCACTGCCTGGCCCGTTCCGCCGCCCGGCACCGGAGCCCCGCCTGCCCATGACCAACGATGAAGCCCTGCCCGCGATGCTCGCTGTCCGTCTCGGCCGGATGTGGGCCGCGGGCCTGCTCTCTGGCCTCTTCGCCGCCGTGCTCTCGGCCGAGATCAGGGCCGCCGGCTTCGACGTGTCGGGCACCGATCCCGCCGCGCTCCCGGTCGTGCCGGCGGGCTTCACCGTCACCATGCCGGCCCGCGA
>JBJTSM010000030.1:0-6425 GCA_046076685.1 Planctomycetia bacterium
CTCCTCGGCAGCCCCGATGGACATGGGCGGTCGTGGGCTCGGAGGCGCCTGAGGCTCGCTCCAGTGTCCGGGCAGCCCGCCCTCGATCTTCTCGATGGCGGCCGCGCTCTCGCCCAAGACCGCTTCGCAAGATGCGATTCGCAGAACCAGCGACCTGCGGTCGCCAAGCAAAAATGGCAGGATGCCAAATGTTTTGCGTGAAGCTAACTGCTGGCGCTGCGGTATTTCACGAGGGCGGCCTGGAAGACGAGCCGCGAGATCACGAGCGACGACGACGCGGCGACGAGGGCGGCAACCGCGAGACCCGAGGATTCGCCGGTCAGCGGCTGCGCGATCACGCGGGCCGGCACGTTGACGACGAGCAGGATCGGGATCACGAAGGTGCAGAGCGCCCGCAGCGGTCCGCCCCACGGGCCGGCGTAGATCTCGGCCGGGTAGTGGGAGAAATTCGTGAGATAGAACCAGAAATCGTAGAGGCTCTGGTTGCGGCCCAGCAGGATCGTGGCGGCGGCGAGCATGATCACGAGGCTGTAGAGGATCGCCACGCCGCAGAGGATCATCAGCGGGTAGAGCAGCCAGGCGAGTAGCGGGGGGGCATGGTCCATGCGGGAGACCGCCCAGCCGAGCAACCCCACGCCCACGAGACCGTTGGCGAACGATGAAAAATCGACGCGGTGCATCGACAGCAGGAACTGGGCGTCGAGCGGCTGCACGAGCACGGCGTCGAGGCCGCCGGTGCGGACCATCTCGGTGAGTTCCTCGGCGCTCGGCATGAAGAGCGCCTGCACGATCGAATTGATGATCAGCCCCGTCGCCACGAAGGCGAAGAACGGCTCCCGCGACCAGCCGGTATTCCTGCCGATCTCCGGGGTGAAGGTGAAGATCAGCAGGTAGAAGGCCAGGTTCATCGACATCCAGCCGAGGCTCGTCACGCACTCGAGCAGGAAGTTCGCACGAAACGTCATGTCACGGACGAGACACGCCCGCGCGAACGTCAGAAAGATGGAGAAGTAGCGATTCACCCTTACCCTCCGAAGGCGCTGTAGCGGCGCGTGCCCCGCCACCAGGCGATCCGGCAGGCGACGGCCATCACCACCACCCAGGTCGCCTCGATGGCCAGGTCACGGGCCAGCGTGGCACCGCGGATCTTGCCGAGCCAGACGGCGGCGGGGAAATACGCGGTGTATTCGAACGGCAGCCAGCGGACCAGGTCGGCGGCCGACACGCCGGCGATGCCCGTGGGAATGCCCGCCAGCATGTCGATCGGAAACATGTGGCCCGAGAGCAGATACTGCACGAGCATGTAGGCGAAGATGATGCTCGAGACCTCGAGGAACCAGAAGCCGAGCATGCCGAGCGTGGCCTCCATGAAGAAGCCCAGCAGGAACGACAGCACCAGCGACAGGACGTAGGCGGCGATGGTGACGGCGTCCGGGGACGGGGGAAAGTAGCTCCGGCAAAGGTAAAAGACGCCCGCGAAGGGCAGGATCGCCACGAGGTAGTAGACGAGTTTGTGGGCGATCCGCGCCGCCAGCAGGTAGGCGACGTAGTCGACGGGCTGCACGAGATATTTCTTGACCGAGCCGTCGCGGACGCTCCGGGCGATGCCGCCCGACAGGCCGGGCATGCTGGAGAAGGCCCGCGTCACCATCGTGAGCAGGTAGTAGGCGACGATGTCGTTCCGCGAGTAGCCGGCGATGTCGGTCCGGCTGGTGGCATTGAAGACCGCTGTCCAGAGGAAGACCTGTGTCACGATCGGCAGGAATCGCATCAGCGTGCCGATGATGAAGTCGCCCCGGTAGACGAGCCGTTCCTCCAGGCAGATGGCAAGCATCGTGCACCAGGTCCGCAGGCCGGCGAACGGGCGGCCCGCCGCTTGCGAAGGCGGGACGGCGGAGGGCGAGGCCGGGCTCATGCGGGCGACTCCACGGCCCCGGCACGAAACAGCGTCGCCACGATCTCCTCGAGCGGCACGTCCTCCACCGACACGTCGCGGACGCTCTCGCTGCGCAGGATCTCCGGCAGCACGTCGGCAATCCTGCCGCGATCGATCCGCAGCGTGACCCGCGGCCCCCTGACCTCGCAGGGAAACCCGAACCGCTCCATCCGCCCCGCCGCCGGCGTGGCATCGAGGTCGAGCGTGACGATCTTGTGCGTCGTGAAGCGGTCGACGATTTCCCCGAGCGGCCCGTCGTGCAGGATGCTGCCGTGCGTGATCACCACCACGCGCTCGCAGAGCGCGGCCACGTCCTTCATGTAGTGCGTCGTGAGCACGACGGTCACCCGCCGTTCGGCCTGAACGAGTTTCAGAAAGTCGTGGATCGTGTGCTGGGCCACCACGTCGAGGCCGATGGTGGGCTCGTCCAGGAAGAGCACCTCGGGCTCGTGCAGCAGCGCGGCGACCAGTTCCAGCTTCATCCGTTCGCCCAGCGAGAGTTCGCGGACGGGCTGGAGCATCAGCCGGCGCACGCCGAGCAGGTCGACCAGTTCGTCGCGGGTACGTTCGAATCGGGCGGTTTCGATCCGGTAGATCTCCTTGTGGAGCCGAAAGCTCTCGGCGGCGGGCAGGTCCCACCAGAGCTGGTTCCGCTGGCCCATCACGAGGGCGAACCGGCGGCGGAAGTCGTCGGTTCGCTCCCAAGGCACGTGGCCGAGCACGTGGGCGGTGCCCCGGGAGGGGGTGATGATCCCGGAGAGCAGCTTCAGGAAGGTCGTCTTGCCGGCGCCGTTTGGCCCCAGCAGGGCCACGAACTCCCCCCGGCCGACCGAGAGGCTCACGCCGCGGAGAGCCTCCACCTGCCGGCTCGTGCGGTGAAAGAGCCCCGTCACGCTGGCCAGGAGGCCCTCCGGCTTGTCGTAGACGCGGTATTCCTTGGCGAGTGAGTCGACCGCGATGACGGGTTGGCCGGCGGACTCCGGCTGCCGGCCACGATTGGAGTTGTGCATGCGGGAAGTATAGGGGAAAACCTTGACGCCCCTTCCGTGGAGACGTTTTCAGCAATGCCCGCACACGCGAGAATCCGCATCGGCCTCGGCCACGACACCCACCGGCTCGGCCCCGGCACAGGCCTCGTCCTCGGCGGCGTGACGATCCCGCACGACCGGCGGGCACTGGGCCACAGCGACGCCGACGTGCTCCTCCATGCGATCACCGACGCCCTGCTCGGCGCCGCGGCCCTCGGCGACATCGGGGAACTCTTCCCCGACGACGACCCGGCCAACAAGGGGCGGGATTCGGCCGAAATGCTGCGGCTGGCGGCAGACCGAGTGGCCGGTGCCGGCTGGCGGGTGGTGAATCTGGATTGCGTGATTTTCGCCCAGCGGCCCAAAATCCTGCCGCACCGGCAGCAGATCCGGGCCCGGGTCGCCGCCATCCTCGGGATCGACGAGGGAGCCGTATGGCTCAAGGCCAAGACGGGCGAAGGCGTCGGCCCGATCGGCAACGAGGAGGCGATCGCGGCCGAGAGCGTCGTCCTGCTCGAGCAGGCGACGACGCACTGACCTGCCGGCCAACGGCACCGGCGGCCACGACGGCACACGGAAGACGACCCAACAACCCAAGCGTCAAGAACCCCACAGACTGGAGCGGAAACGAGCGATGGCGACGATCGAGGCGAAACAGGCGGCGGCGGGTGCGGGCGACAGCCTGCCGGTGATCGAGGTCTACAGCACGCTCACCAAGAAGAAGACGCCCCTGGTTACCGTGAAACCGGGCCACGTCGGGATGTATCTCTGCGGCCCGACCGTCTACAAGCCGAGCCATATCGGCCACATGGTCGGCCCGGTCATCTTCGACACGGTCAAACGCTATCTCGAATATTCGGGCTGGAAGGTGACCTGGGTCGTCAACATCACCGACATCGACGACAAGATCATCGCCGAGAGTGCGGCTCGCGGCACCACGATGGCGAAGCTCGCCGCCGAAATGACGGCCGACTATCTCGAAAACCTCGCCGTGCTGGGCGTCGAGAGCATCGACGTGATGCCGAAGGCGACCGAGCACATCGGCACGATCATCGCGTTCATCGAGGGGCTGATCGCCAAGGGGTGTGCCTACGCATCGGACGGCGACGTCTACTTCGACGTCACGAAGGACGCCGACTACGGCAAGCTGACGAACCGGTCGGTCGAGGCGATGCAGGGCGAGGGCGGATCCACCGCCGAACGGAAGCGGTCGGCCGCCGACTTCGCGCTCTGGAAGAAGGCCAAGCCGGGCGAACCGTCATGGGACAGCCCGTGGGGCCCCGGCCGGCCCGGCTGGCACATCGAGTGCTCGGCCATGTGCCGGGCGATCCTCGGGGAACGCTTCGACATCCATGGCGGCGGGCTCGACCTGATCTTTCCGCACCATGAAAACGAGATCGCCCAGAGCGAATCCCTGCACGACTGCCCGATGGCCGGCTACTGGATGCACAACGGGCTCATGCAGGCGGCGGGCGCCGCCGGGAAGGTGGGCGGCCGGCCGCGGGGCTCGGAGGCCGCTCCGGAGGATGCCGCGGCGCAGGCCTCGCTCGTCGCGGGCAAGATCAGCAAGTCCACCGGTGCCGAACCTTTCAAGAACCTGCTCGCCCGTCACCGGCCGGAGGCGATCCGCCTGCTCCTCCTCTCCACGCACTACCGCAGCCCGATCCACTTCGGCGAGGAACCGCTCGGCGAGAGCGCCCGCGCCATGGAGGCCTTCGAGCGGCTGTTCACGCGGTATCAGCGGATCGCCGGCAAATCGTTCCATGCCCTGCCCTGCCGTGACCGCCGCAGCGGGGACGCGGCCGTCGGGGCGGCCGGCGACGACGTGCGGGCTCTGCGGCAGAAATTTCTGGCCGCCATGGACGACGACTTCAACACGGCGATCGCCATGGCGACGCTGTTCGATTTCGTGCGGACCGTCAACAAGTTCGTCGATCAGCAGGGGCTCGAGAAGAAGGCCGCCCCGGAGCACCTCGCCACGCTCGACGCCATGATGCTCGTGCTCCGCGAGCTGACCGGCACGCTCGGCATCTTTCTGAAAGAGCCGCAGGCGAAGGCGGGCGGTGCCGACGAGGGCCTCGTGGCGAAGCTCATGGAGCTGGTCATCGAGATCCGGGCCCGGGCCCGGGGGGCCAAGGACTTCGCCACGGCCGACCTCGTGCGGAACAAGCTCACCGAGGCGGGCATCGTGCTCGAAGACCGGGCCGACGGCACGCAGTGGTCGCGAAAGTGACTGGACCAATCGCTCCGCAAGACCGTCGGTATGGCCGCCTCGGCTCCATCACCCCCCATCCATCGGCTCCATGGCTGGTTCTTCCCGGTCGGCGGCGTCGCCACCTTCTTCGGTCGAGATCCGCCACGCGGGAAAGGGATCCGGGAAGGCGGTCCACCCTTCCGGCCCGAGCTCCATCTCGAAATCGGTCAGGCAGCAACAGTGAAGCTGGTCAATCAGCGAATCCGCGAGATTCGCACCGATCACCACCAATTCCTGCCGACGGTCTCCCCAGGGTTCCATCCAGATCGCGGCCACATCCGCCTCGTCGAGATCCTCCGGCCATTCTTCACTCCGTGCGCTCGCCAGCCAGGTGCCGGCCGGCTGCAGGCTCGATACGGCGCCCGCGCTCGACCAGACGCCGGCCCAATCGTGCCTGGTCGCCAGCCACAGGAAGCCCTTGGAACGGATCACACCTCGGAACGCGGCACCGGTGATCAGATCCCAGAATCGCTGCGGATGAAGCGGCCGCCGGGCCTGAAAGACGCGGCTGGCGATGCCATATTCCTCCGTCTCCGGAAGATGCGTTCCCGGTGCCTCGGCCAGCCATCCCGGATGGCTGGCGGCCTGCTCCATGTCGAATGCATGGGTATTGAGCACCAGGTCGAGCTGCACATGCCCGCGGCTGGCACGAACGAGCCGGGCCGATGGATTGAGCTTCCGCAGGATCGCCTCGAGATAGGCGACGTCGTCCGGTTTGACGAGGTCGGTCTTGTTGATGACGATGACGTTCGCGAATTCGACCTGATCGACGAGCAACTGCACGATGTCACGGGAATCCTGCTCATCCAGCCCGATGCCGCGTTCCCGAAGTTCGTCACGCGAGCAGTAATCGTCGAGAAAATTCCTGGCGTCTACGACCGTCACGAGGGTGTCAAGCCGTGCCAATGACGAAAGACTTTCACCCTTCTCGTCGGTGAAGGTGAAGGTCTCCGCCACCGGCAGCGGCTCGGAAATACCCGTACTCTCCACGAGCAGATAGTCGAATCGCCTCTCCCTCGCGAGTTTGGCCACTTCTTCGAGCAGGTCTTCTCGCAGCGTGCAGCAAATCGCCTCAGCCGGACCGAGGAGAAGCTCGTCGAGTTTTCCAACGGCTGCATCTGCTGCACGCTGCGAGAAGACCTGCTCGAAGAAGTGGCCAAACTCGCGAGGGAGAGGCGATTCGACTATCTGCTCGTGGAGAGTACGG
>JBJTSM010000031.1:0-4864 GCA_046076685.1 Planctomycetia bacterium
CGGAGGAATTCGACCTGGAGGGCACCGCCGGGGCGGTGCCGGAATTTGCCGACCTCTTCACCCGGGAGGCCCTTATTGAACGTTGAAAAGGCGATTCGCGGGCAGCTGGGCCAAATCTCCGTCGCGTTGCGACGGCAGACCCTGAATCGTTTCTGCAAACCTCCATAAAACACGGTGATTGTGCCAGTTTGGACCAAGGTTGTCCCGGCGATCGCTTATCAGTAGTGGACCGTGAGTTTCATTCCTCAAGGAGACGATTGCATGGCCAATGACGATCGCCGGAACGGTGGCTGGAACGACGTGGCCCCCACGGGGGATCGGAAGCTGCTGCGGGAGCCGAAGGTGTCTGCCCACCGACTGGTCGGCACCTCCGGCGAGCAGACGGCGACCGAGCTGATGAACGAACTGCAGGCCTCCGGGGGCACCAACGACAAGGTGCTCTCGGACCTGCAGGTTCGGCTCGGGGGGGTCGTGATGAACCAGCTGCGCCGGGCCGGCGTGCGTCATGATGCGATCGAAGAGGTGTTTGCCGGCGTCTGGCGGCGGGTCTGGAAGACGAGCTGCAAGCCCGCCGGCACGAAGGGCGCCTGGAATCCCGCCCGCGCCCGCCACACGACCGATCCCTTCATCCCCTGGCTCAAGCGGGTGGCCCGCAGCCGTGGCATCGACTGGCATCGCCACAACGGCCGCCTCCGCAAGCAGCGGCAGAAGCTCAGGGATTTCATCGGGCATCACGGCGCCGCCTGGCTCGACGAGCGCGGCGACTGGGAGGCCGAGAAGCAGCCGGGCGCCGCCCCGAAGCGGCGGAAGAAGCCGAGCACAACCGAGCCTGCGGTCGAGAAGCGGGCCAAGGGCGTGCCGGTCGTCACCCGCCGGCAGGCGGCGGCGGGCCTGGATCGTGTCGCCACGACGGTGGCGGCGCTCGACGAACGGCAGCGGCGGGTGCTCGAGCTCTGCGCCGAGGGCCTCACCAACGTCCAGATCGCCGCGGCCGTCGGCTGCAGCAAGGGAGAGGTCTCCCGGCGGCTCACCGCCGCCCGCAAGGCGGCCATCGAAAAGCTCGTCGGCGCGGCATGACGAGCCCGCACTCGGACAGGCTGGCCCACTCGGCGGGTCGCGAGGTCAGGTTCGCCGTCGCGAGGTCAGGTTCGCCGTCAGGGCTTCTTCGACCGCGGCACCGAGCCGGTGGGCGAGCAGGGCGGGCGGAATCTCGGTGATGCTCGCCGGGAAAAACCCGGCCAGCCGGCGCGTGCCCTTGCCCAGGCCCAGGCCGACCGTGCAGATGCCTTCCCGCCCGAGCCGTTTGGCGGCCTCCTGCGCGGCCTGCGTGTCGTCCGGCTCGCCGTCGCCGAGCACGAAGAGGAGCTTCGGATCGCCGCGGCGGGCGGCGAAGGCGGCCCGCACGTCGTCGAGCGCCCGGCTCATCGCGGTGCCGCCATCGCACGCATACTGCAAAAGCCCGAGCTGGTGGCGGGTGGCGGCGTCGAGCGGCTGCTCCCAGTCGAGCTCCCGCCGGCAGCGGTCGGCAAACGACCACACGGCCGTCGGCACGCCGACGCGGCGACAGGCCTCGACCAGGAGCACGAGGCCCTCGAAGGCATGATCGATTTTCTGCTCGTCCTTCATCGAGCTGGAGCGGTCGATGAGCAGCAGGATGGCGGGGTCGCGTCGCTGCGGCAGCTTCGGGCGGCACCAGAGCGATCGGTAGCGGCCCGGATCGGCGTCGAACTCGACCGCCCGGCGGAGGTCGAGCCGCGTGCCCGAGGCATGCCCGCTCGTCCACCGCATCCGCTGGCTGGGCACGAGCATCCGCAGCAGGGTGTCGCCGAGCCGGTCGGCCTGCGGCGCCACCCGCCTCCAGACGGTGTTGTAAAAGCCGTGGTCATCGGTGCCGAGGCGGGCGGCGATCGCCTCGCGAGGGCTGCGTGCGGCGGGGCGGCCGATCCGTCGGGTTGCGACCGCGGTGGCCCTGGCGACCAGCCGCGGGATGCCGGCGCGGCGATCCATCGTGACGAGCCGCTCCCAGGTGGGCAGGATCCGCTGCTCCACGATCTCCCACATCGCCCGCTGGCTGGCCATGATCGCCGGGCGATCGTCGTCGAGCGGCGGCTGGCAGGCGGTGGCCGCCGAGATCGCCTCGGCACAGGAGGCCAGAGCCTCCTCCACCTCCGGAAAGGTGCCGGGTGTCGTGGTGCCCAGCCACCACAGTTCGAGGACGCCTCGCAGAAACTGCTGCTGCCGACCCGCCGGCAGCGGCGTCTCCCGCACCGCGTGGTAGAGCACGTCGTTGTAGGCACGGATCCACGCCGCAGCCCCGGGAAACCGCCGCCGCATCCAGACCTCGATCCGGATGTCCTCGAGGGTGTTGAGCAGCGGCATCAACTTGGCCAGGCGGCCGCTCGGCAGCACCTCCTGCAGCACCGTCACGGCGGCATGCGTGGCCTCGTGCAGCGCCAGGCCGCGGCAGAGGTCGGGCGCGAAGCCCTCGAGGTCGACGGGGTTGATCTCGACGACGCCCCGCTTCCAATCGAACGACCAGGCGCAGTCGGCGTGGCCGAGTTGCACGACCAGGTCCGGGCGGCGGGCGGCCGCCCGCACGAGCTGTTCGAGTTCGGCCACGAGATCGGCGGCGGTGCCCGTCGCTCTGAGGGTCTCGCAGGCTGGTGTTTCAATCATCATGCCAGCTCCACGGAACGGAGGGCCGAGTACACCGCCTGTCGGTCGGGCCCCGGAGCGAGCCGGCTGAGATAGGTGAGTTCGACGACACGGTTGGCGGCGTGGTCGAGGTCTTCCCCCCTGGCGACCCGCTGGGCCAAGAGCGCCATCGTGGCCAGGAGGGTCCGCCTCGTGAAGACGTAGCGTTCCCGACGGGTGCGGCCCAACTCGGCGTGGCCGTCGCCTCCGGCGGCCTGCATCACGGCACAGTGAAAGGCGGCGATCGCATCGAGCACATCCCCGATCCCTGCCGCATCGGCCAGCTCGGGATAGACCGGCTCGTCGTCGGGGGCCTGCCAGACGACGCCGTCGAGCGTGAACTCGGGATGCACGCCGTGCACAAGCCGCTCGAGCAGGGCCCGGTAATCGGCCTGGGCCGGCGGCTCGAGAAACGTCCAGAGGCCGAAGCGGTCGCGGAAGGCGGGCGAGAGCACCGACCGGCCCGCATATTCGGCGGGGTTCATCGTGGCGAAGATGCGGAATCCGTCGGCCACGGGCACGTCGCCTCCCGTGCCGTACCGCGTGCCGTCGTGTTCCGAGAGCACGAGCGAGGGGGGCTGTTCGAGGACGGGGTTGAGCCGTTCGAGCACCTGCGGCTCGGCGAGGTTGAGCTCGTCGAGCACCACCCACCGGCCCTGCCGCATGGCGTCTGGCACCACGCCCTCCCAAAACCGCCAGGCCGCCGGGCCGCTGGCCGCCGGCAGGAACCGGCCGACAAGTTCGCCGGTGTCGGACTGGCCGTTGAGGTTGAGCCGCACGGCCTCCTGGCGGCAGAGGTGGGCCACCCAGAGCACGGCGGTGGTCTTGGCGACGGCCGTCTCGCCCTCGAGGGCGCAGGGCATGCGGGCCTCGGCGGCGATCGCCACGGTGCGGGCGGCCGCGAGAAACGGGGCATCGAGGCAGAGGTGCCCGAAGCGGTCGGCGGGCGGCACGAGCGGGCCGCCGACGGCCCGGCGGGGGAGCGTCACGTCGAGGATCCGCACGCTGTCGGGGGTGCGTTCGAGCGCCGGCCGCCGCCTGGCCGGCGGGGCGGAGCTGCGCAGGTCGTCGGGCACGAGCACCCGGCGGCCGGAGCGGGCCGCCTCGTCGAGCACGGCCGCCGTCCGCTCCGGCACGAGCACGGCGTCGGCCCCGTTGGGGAAGGCCGTCGGCAGGAGGCCATGCAGGCCGAGGAGCCGGGCGGCCTCGTCGTGGTCCGGCTTCGAGAAGCCGGTGATCCAGACCCGCGATCCCTTCGCGGGCAGGCCGGTGGCGGCGGCGTAGTGTTCGCGGACGGCGGTGGGAGGCAGGGCGATCATCATGGCGTCGGTTGCTCCTGGCGGGCCTGGGGACGGTTGGCGGCGACGAAGTGCTCGCCCATCTGCGAGCGGGCGACGGCAATCAGCCGCTCGGGCAGATCGGGCACCGAGCGGAGCACGGCGTCGACGACCGTGTCCTTGAGCTCGATCTCGGCGATGCCGTCGAAGCAGGAGAGAAAGGTGACGAGGTCGTCGGGCAGATCGGCGGCGATCCGGTCCCAGACGGATGGCCCGGCCGGCTCGCACTCCTCCCAGCGCAGCCAGTTCCCGACGCGACCCTTCGCGTCGGCGGCCTTGAAGGTGCCGTCGTGATCGTCCTCGAAGACGGTGTAGATGCCGCCGATGCGATAGGAGTGGTTGTGGACGCAGCGGGTGACACGGATGCGGGTGCCGACGGGAACGGGTTTCATGGGATTCCTGTGGAGTTGGAGGTTGGGGGTGAGCGGATCTTGAATCGGGCTCAGGCGTCGTCTTCGAGCTGCTCGATGGCGGCGAGCACCCGGGCCTTCCAGTCGGGGAGTGACTCGACGATGGCGAGCTTCACCTCCCGATTGAGGGCGATGTGCTCGGTGCCGCCACAGGCTTCGAACAGCCTCACGGCCTCCGGCGGCAGCTGCTCTCGGGCGTAGCTCCAGCCGAACTGCACCGGCTCGATGTCCGACCAGGGGATCCAGTGGTCGCACACCGCCTTCATCCCCTGCAGCACGCCCCGGATCGTGCAGTCGTCGTCATCGACGTCGGTGACGACGAATCGCTGGCCCACCGCGCCGTTGTACCGGCCGTTGTGGCGGGCAATGACGACGCACTCACCGGGGATCGGCTCTCGCTCCATCTCGTGGCTCCTTTTCTGC
>JBJTSM010000032.1:0-4849 GCA_046076685.1 Planctomycetia bacterium
CAGCCGGCCACCCCCCCGGGAATGGCCAATCCTGCGGCCGGCATGGCATTTCCTGCGGGTCCGCGAGGCGGCCGGGGCTGCCTCGCGGCCGGCGTCACGGCTTGGCCGCGGGCTGCATCAGGTAGGCGAGCAGGTCGGGCAGGTTCTTTTCGCCGATCTGGTCGAGCATGTTCGACGCCATCGGTGACAACGGCGACACGGTCACCTCGTCGATGTCGGCGGCGGCGACACGCACCTCCTTGCCGGTTGCCATATCGATGGCAGCCGTGTTGCTGGCGAAGTCGGCCAGGTCATGGGACGAAACGCCCCAGCGAACGCGTTGAAACCAATCGGTACGCGTTGAAGGCTCCCGTTGCTTGTTCATTTTCTATTTCCTACTCGTTATCCGCTCTCGTAGCCGTTCTCGTTAACCGATTTGCAACTCCGTCGATTGACGATAGCGGTCACGAGAGCGGTGGACGAGTAACGACCTCACTCCACGCTCGCGGCACCCCACTCGGCCGGTTCGAGGCGGCTCTCGTTGGGCACGTCGTTGACCACATTCGCGCTGAATCCGTTGTTCATCCAGTAGGCGCGGGCCGCCGCTTGCGTGCCGGGAGTGTTGCCAAAGAGGTAGCCCACGTCCATCTTGATCGTCTCGCCCGACTTCGGCTTCCAACCCAGCGCCGCCAGCGGGATCGTCGCCGTCGCGCGGAACCCGTCCGCCGTCTTGGCGTAGTCCACCGCGACGGAGTCCAGCACCTCGATGGCATCGAACGGCTCCTGGCCGGTGGGCGACTTGAGGACAATGGGCGCGCCCTTGAACTCCTTCACCTTGGGCCGGTAGATCACGGCGTAGGGTTTCCCCGCCTGGCGCGTGATCAGCACCCGCACGTCGCCGGGCGCCGGCGTTTTGCGCTCGGCGTCGGCCTGCGGATCGGTGGCCAGTTGGATGTCGAGGCAGTTGCCGCCCTTGAACAAGAGCTTCGGGTCGCTCTCGGCATTGACCAGTTCGCCGGGCACGGTGACATCGAACCGCACGTAGAGGTTCGTGGCGTCATAGGCGGCACGGGCCTCGAACCGCCGGGCGGCATCGAGCGTCTTCGCCACCGGCTCGGCGCCGTCCAGCGCGGTGCGTCCGCGGACGATGGTGAGCTTGTGGCGGCGGGCAAGCTGCGCCTTGTACTCGTTGAGCTTGGTCGCGGCCAGCGCGGCGTCCGCCGCGGTTAATTCATACGTGCCCCCAGCGAGCGGCTCGACCGTGTTTAGCCCATACACTTCCCAGACGCGGGAATCCTGTCCGCCGTGGATGACGAAATAGCGATCGGGACCGTTAGGGTCGGGGCGAAGCTTGACGAACTGGCCGCCCTGCCCTTCCGGCTGCCCCTCATCGGAACCGCGCCCACCGTAGCGGCCGTCCTTGAGAATCGCGGCCACGTAGATGCCGTCGCGGGTGAAGATGTGGTTCGGACCGAAATAGGTCATCATCGCGAAGAACTCGCCGGCCGTGCCCATCGGCCCGGTCATTCCCCAGAGCCTGCCGGGACCGGTTAAGGGCAGCCCGAGGGCCCCGCGCCAGTCAGCAATATTGGAGTAGCTCCAGAGCGCGTCGCCAGCCGGCGACCACTTGGCCAGATTCCCGCTGGAGGAATAGCTGAACCCCGCCGGGTCCCGCCAGCAGTAGCCGTAGGGTGGCAGCTTGCCGACCAGCGGCGTCTTCTCCAGTGTCGCCACGTCGTAGGTGGGCACGCCGGCGGCGTTCTTGGCGCCGGGTGCGAGCCGGCGACCTTCCCGGAACCACAGCGTCAGGTCCGCATCCACCCAGCTGAGTCCGGTCGTCGATCCGGGGATGCCCTTGACTTCCTCCGCCTGCACGCGCTGGTCGTCATTCTGATCCTGCCAGAAGTATTGGCCGTGGGGATAGGCTTTCAAGTCATCGAGCAGCGGGACCCCCTGGCCGGGGTAGAGCGGTGAACCGTAGATGTTGATTACGGCGACGAACGGCTTGAACAGGTCACCGTCACGCCGGTAAAGGATGTTTTTAGCCTGGCCATTGCCCCACAGATATTGCCGGCCATCGGCGGCGGTGAAGATCCGCGCCAGCCCCCCGTACCCATCCGGGTTCACCGCCTCGATCATGTCGGGCGCCAGCTTGCGCCAGATGGTCGTCGTGGGCGTGCCCTTGAGGTTCTTCCAATCAATCGCCCAGAGGACGTTGTGGGCCAGCATCTCGCCGGGCTTGGCGGGATCAATGTAGCCGTAGCCGAAGTAGGACGAACCGCCGAAATACTCCGCCGTGTTCTTGCCGGACGTCGTGTCCCAGACGCTGATGCGCTTCGGCGCATCGCCCGTCTCGGCCACCCACAGCCGGCTCTGTTCGTCCAGGGCGATCCCGCCGGGGGCGTAGAGGCCTTCGCGGTCATACGTGCCGACCGCCGGGCGGCCGCCGGGCTTGCCGATGCGTCGCAGCAGCTTGCCGGCGGCGTCGAAGGCCGCCACGTCCTGGCTCGTACCGGCGTTGGCGACGTAGATCACGCCGTCGGCGCCCACGGCCATGCCGGTCGGCGACACGACCTGGTCGGTGATAAGCTTGCCGTCGTGGGCGGACACCACCTTGCCCTCGCTGAGCACCAACACCGATCCATCCGGGCGCACGGCCAATGGCCCCGGCGCGGGCACCGGCACACTCGCCTGCAGGTCGCCGCTCTCCGCCGCATAGACGGCGATCAGGTTGCGCTTGCCGAGACTGGCATACACCTTGCCATCGTGATACGCCAACCCGGTGACCTGGTTGCTCTTCACGTCGCCGCCAGCGGGCGCGATGAGCGAGGGCTGGCCGTTAGCAAAATTGATCGGACGCGAGTCGGCCAGGTCAAGCACCTGCACGCCCTCTTCATTGAAGGCGTGATCCCCGGCAATGAACAAACGTTTGCCATCACTGGCCAGGTGCAGGGCGTTATGCTTCGTGCCCCACTGCTTCCGGCCTTCGGCATCCACCCGGATGATCCCCCAGCCGAACTCGCAATAGTTCCACGCCAGCACCATGCCGCCCGGCACGCGGCAGACGGTGGACGGCGTGCCGTGGTCGCCGCCCCAGCCGCCCTTGTTGTCGTCGGTCGGCCACGGCGGATTGCCGGAGTTGTGGACGCTGAAGAGCGCCTTGTAGGTGATCGGGTCGTGCTGCACGCCCTTCCAGGTGTAGCGGCCCGCCGGCAACGGATTGCCGGCATCGTCGAGCCCGTCCCACAGCTCGGCATTCCTGCCCGCGCGCCGGTCCTGCTGGGCCACGAGCAACCGCGCCACGCGGTTCGAGGCATCGAAAAGCTGGACCGTTACCTGCCGGTCGCGCGGCAGGTCGTAGGTGAACTTGAGCGGCAGCGGCTTCTCCGGCGGCAGCCCTTCCTCGACCAGGGCCTTGGCGAGGTTGCCCGTTTCTGCAAAGGCCATCTTGCCCCAGCAACCCGAATCCTGGAACGGAAAGCCGGGCGCCCCCATCACGTCATAGGCCCAGGCATGGCCGCCGGCGGTCTTGAGCCCGTCGGGCGTGCCCCAGAACACGGCGAAGGTGCTGGCCAGGATGTCGTTGGCCTTGGGCGAGCGCTCCAACCCCAGCGTCGCGAACGGGATCCGGTACTCGAGCGTGTAGCCGCCGCCATCGGGATCCTTGACGAACTTGCCTTGGAAGTTGGCGGGCGGAATCACCCCGGTCGCGCCCAAATCCGGACGGACCGGCACGACCCCCGGCACCAGGCTGCGCAGCAAGGCCAGGTTCGGCTCCTGGCGGTCGCTGAAATACCACAGGAACATCGTCGCCACCGGCGGCAGGGTCGTGTGCTTCTCGAACTCGCTCGCCCGGACCGGGTACGGCAGGTCGGGATCGAGGCTGTACCAGATCTGCAGCACGTCGGCGTCCCACGCCTTTTCCGGGTCCACCTTCGGATCGTGCCGGTTCATCATCGGCGACGCGTCGCGCACGACGGCGCTGACGTAAAGCGCCTCCTTGTCGTACATCACCGCCAGCCGCGCGCTCATCATGTCCGCCGTCTCGGCCGCGACATAGGTATGGATCTGCCCTGTCAGATCCCAATCACTGAGATCGCCGTCGATCTTGAGCGCCGCCGGCTTCGGCACGGCGAAGATCTTCTTGTGCATCCCCCGGCCCGTCTGCGCCGAAGCAACCTGCGCGCACATCCACAAACTCATAATCGCCAACAGCCAGTATTTTCTCGATGTCATCATGGTTTTATCTTTCATTTTACCCTCATAAGTACGTCAGCATATCGTTTGATTGCGGAGAGGGGCTCGAGGGGATGACGAGAAGCGGTGGACATTGGCGGCTCGCTAAGAGAGGTGCATCAGAACGACACAACACGGGAACGTCCGCCAACGTCCGTCCAAGATCGTGGCAGCCGGCCATGCCTTTGGGAAGGGCCAATCCTGCGGTCGGCATGGCATTTCCTGCGGTTCCGCGAGGCGGTCGTGATTCCCTCAGCTCGCGCTTCGGGCTTCTCGGCATGTGGGGCGTGCCGGCGACGGCCGCAACAACCGGCCCCCGTTCACGGCCCCGTGTCATATCGCATGATCAGGATCGTGGCGGCCAGGACGACGGCCGCGCCCGCGGCCGTGAGCGCGTCGAGCCGCTCGCCCAGGAAGAGCATCGCGATCACGACGCCGAACACCGGCACCAGATAGGTCGATGCCAGCACGACAGTCACGGGCAGCTTATGCAGCACGTGGAAGAGCATCAGCATCGAGAGCCCGTAGACGAAGAGCGTGAGAAACCCGAACGCGAGCCAGCCGGCCGAGTCGAGCCGGAAGAGGCTCTGGAAGCTGCCGTGCTCCCGCCAGATCAGAAACGGCAGGCTGCCGA
>JBJTSM010000033.1:0-13703 GCA_046076685.1 Planctomycetia bacterium
CGCGACGAGCTCTCGCAGCACTTCACGCTCGAGCGGATCAACTCGTCACCCGCGAGCTTCGATCCCAAAAAGCTCTGGGCCGTGCAGGACCACTACATGCACGCCCTCTCGGTCGACGAGAAGCTGGCCTTCATGCTCCCCTTTCTCCAGAAGGCGAAGCTCGTGGCCGACCCGGTGCCGCCGGCGGCGGCCGCGACCGTGCGGCGCGTGATCGAGGCCTCGGGCGACCGGCTCAAGGTGGGGGGCGACATTCTTGCCTACGCCGATTTCTTCCTGCTCGACGAGCCGCCGCTCGACGAGGCCGCCGTGAAGCAGCGGCTCGCCAAGCCCGGGGTCCGCGACCTGCTGGCGAAGTTTGCGGATGCCATCCGGGGCGTCGAGCCTTTCGAGCCGGCCCCGCTCGAGGAGGCGCTCAAGCGCGTGGTGGAGGAGGCGGGGATGAAGGTGGGCGACCTCGTGCACGCCGTCCGGGTGGCGGTGACGGGCAAGACGGTGGGGCCGGGGCTCTACGACTGCCTGGCGATCCTCGGCCGGGAGCAATCCCTCGCCCGGCTCGACAAGGCGCTGCCGCTGTGCGGCTAGGCCGACGCCGGCAGGCCGTCAGGTTCCCGAGGTCAGTCCGGCAGTTCCATGTCCAGCAGTTTCAGCAACATTCCCGCCTGCTCGCCAATCTGGCCCTCCCCGGCCAGCTCGGCCTTCCGCCAACGCTCACGGGCGGCGCCACTGGCCACGGTTCCCTCGCGGTCGACGTTCCCGTCACCGTCGAGCCTCTTCACGAAGTGACACGCGCCCAAGATCAGGTCGTTGGCGGGGTTGTTGGCGTTGTCGAGAAAACTCTCGGTGACGCGAAAACGAACTTCGGACATGCTCTTGAGCCGCTCGGATGTGAATGACTGGGGTCGGCCTTTCACCTGAAACGTGACCGAGCCGGCGCCGTCTCTCGAGATGAAGGCTGCCCGGCCGAACTCCGGCCCCAGATCGACGACGTCGTTCTCATTGAGCGCCGCAAGGGCCTCGTCCGGGAGTTGGGGATATTGGCGGACGTAGGCGACCGCAAGCCGCATCGCCTGGGCTTCGTCGCAGTCCGGCGCGGCCATGAGGGCCTTCTGCGCATCCAGGTCGGCCTCGTCGAAAAATCCCTTGCGCACGTTCGCGAAGGCCGACTTCAGGCGGACGAGAGCTTTGGCCCGATCACCCCTCGGTTGTGGTTTGGGGTTTGGTTCGGGCCGGGGCGGGGCCGGATCGGGCTTGGGCCGCGGCTTTGGGCCGCCTCCGACAGGTTCGACATCGGGAGGCGGGGCGGGCTTCGTGATTGTGGAGGGACCCGGGGGTGCGGGGCGGATCGTGTCCTTCCACCAATCGTCGTAGAAGAGCTTGGCCCCGACGCCGGCCACCGCCAGCATCACGAGAATGCCGAGGATGCCCAGCAGGTTCTCCGCGTCGAAGGCCGGCCGGCGGCGCGGCACCGTGGGCCGCACGACGATGGGCGGGTCGGCTGCCGGCAGCTGATGCACATGCATCGGCGCCGGAACGGGTGGTGGAGGCACCGCCCCCGGCCGCGCCGGCCCGCACTGCAACAGCATGAAATTCCGCGCCTGCGTCACCTGCTGCGTCATCCAGTCGAGGTGGGGGGCCGGGATCCGGTCGGCGGCGGCCCGCAGCTGCGCGAGCAGTCGGGCGGCCGCCTGCTCCACGGCCTGCGGGTTCTGTTCGTCGGCGGCGAGCCGCAACAGCCGGTGCGGCGTCGCGACGTCGGCAATGTCGATGCCGCTGAGCCGCAGGAACAGTTCACGCGATTCGTTCACGGTAAAGCCTTCCTTTCCTCTGAAGATGGGGCGAACTTCGTGGTCTCGGACGGAAACAGGTCGGGCACGGCCTCGGCGGCCATCCAGTCGCGCCGGCCCCTCGGCCGGACGAGATCGCCGCGCCGCACGAACCCCAGTTGCACGGCGGCCCGCAGTTCGGCGAAAGCGACGGGGCCGTAGGTCTCGCCGTGCTGCCTGTAAAACCAGGCCGATTCGGCAGGCGGCGGATTGGATGGTGCGGGAGCCATGGCGGACGTCCTGCGGGAATCGAGGCATCGGCGGCGGAAGAGGCACTACCAGCCGTCCGCCATCAACTCTTCGTATTTCTTGAACGTGATCGCTTCCTCGGCGGTGAACGCCCGTCGGGCGTTCGCGTCGTCCCGACAATGCTCGGCCCAGTCGATGTCGTTGAGCGTCAGCCCGCTGTCGAAGAGTGCGCGAAGCAGTTCTCGCCACAGGAGCAACGACGTGACGTCGGTCGCGTTTTGAAGGGCGACGAATCGGCGGCGAAAATCACTCTCGGGAAACCTGCCGTCGTACGCGTATCGCGGATCGCGGGAGTCGTCGGCAGGCTCAGTCGCGGTGGACTGCGGAACGGCCGCTTGGGGAACAGCTCCGCCGGCCGCAGCCGACGGCCTCCAGTCGCGGACGTTCCAGAGCTTCTGTTGCCGATAGGCCGCGAGTTGGTCCGCCAGCTCGGGCCGCATCGGCCCCGGCGCACGTTCCACGCAGACCTCGAGCAGATCCACGGCCGCCCTCCAATCCGTGACGTCCGCGGCCATCATCGCCCTGGCCCGAAGCATCTGCCAGCAGCCGTCATTCACGACCGCCGGTCCGGCCTTCGCGAAGAAACTCCGTGCGCGGCCGGCGTTCCCCGCATCGACCTGCAGCAACGCCACCACCGCATCACCCCACATCGCCGGCGGAGCCTCCTGCTCCAGGCGTTTTCGCATGTCGATCGCATTGCCAACGGCGCGGATGAAGTGCTTCGCGCCGTCGTGCAGCTTGCGTTCGGCATACTCATGGAGCCCGATGGCCCAGTCCTGCCCGATCGTGGTGGCCGTATCCGGCAGGTTTTTGAGATCCCCGACGAACTCACGACACATCCAGGGCTTGCCGAGCAGCAGCCAGGCATGGCAACAGTCGATCGCCACCGGCAGTTCGTAGAGCATGGCCTCCCGAATGACGCGGGACGCCCTCTCGAGATGCTCCTCCGCCTCGTCCAGTTTGCCGGCATAAAGAAAAGCCACCGCCCCCAGAACGTGGGCCTCGACGAGCCCGTCATCGAATCTGCCGGCTGCCTTCCAGATGTCCGCTGAAATCGGCGCGAGGGGATCCGTCGCATCCCTGGGAACCAGCCGGCCCAGCTTCGAATAGAGGGTCGTCCACGCTGGCCTCGCTTGCTTGAGATACTGCTCGAGCGGGGCCATCTGCCGGACGACGAACTGATCGCGGCGAGCCTGAGCGGCGACCATAGCCCGCTGGGCGTCGCGAAGATTCGCTTCGGCGGCAGCCACTGCCGGCCCCATGCCCGCCCCGGCAGTGCCGGTCGCCAGTTTGCTCATTTTCTGGAGTTCGTGGACCGAGCGGTTTTGCACGACTCGCGCCGCCAACAGCTGCCGATCCAACTGGCCCAGCAGCGGCCGTCGCTCCTGCCAGAGCCTCTCCGCCGCAAAGTAGTCGAACTGCCGGTCCCCTTCCTGAAAATTCTGCGTGCGAAAAAACTCCGTCCGGTCGCCGAGCAAGGCCTGAAGACGCGAAGCCGCATCGGCCGGCAGCAGCGGAGGCTTCGGAATATCGACGCCCCGAGCCTGGACCAGCCCCATGCCACAGGCCCAAAGCAGGGGCGGGAAAAGCCGGCGCAGAAGGAGGGAAAAAGCGGTCACGCCGGGCAGCCGGGGAGGTTGCGCCGCCGGGGTGGTGGACCGTCTCATCGTTCGTGCCGTCGGTTTCGAGACGCCGGTGGCTGAATTCTGCGGTTCATGCCGACCACGAACCGTCCCTCTGCTAGGCGACAATGCCCCGCACCAGGTGCCAACGCGTCCGCGGATGCAGCAGAACAACCGGTTCGGGCGAGGGTTGACGCCGCCGGCCCGCCGCATCAGAATCCGCCCCAGGAGGGGTTCCCCCCATCCTTCCCCATGCCTTTGCCGTGCGACTGCCACGCATGAGATCCCCCACCGCTTCGCCCGACGAGCAGGATCCGCGGCTGACGGCATGCCTCGAAAGGCTGGCCACGGGCGACCTTCAGGCCCGCGATGAACTCCTGGCCTTCGCCTGCGAACGCATGCGGGGCATCGCCCATCGGATGCTGCGGACGTTTCCTTCTGTCAGGCGGTGGGAGGAGACCGACGACGTGGTGCAGAACGCGGCCCTGCGGCTCTATCGGGCCATCGGGCAGACCGTGCCCCGCGACGCGCGAGGCTTCAGCGGCCTGGCGGCCCTCCAGATCCGCCGGGAACTGCTCGATCTGGCCAAGAAGCACGCCGGTCCGGAGTCCTATGCCGCCAACCACGAGACCAACTTTCGCCGCGTGGACGGCGAACACCGGGCCAGGATCGACGAGGCTCACCTGGCCTCGGAGCCCGCCGACGAGATCGAACGCTGGGCGCGGCTGCATACCGCCGCCGGCGAACTGCCCGACGACGAGCGCGAACTGTTCCACCTCGTCTGGTACCTGGGCATGCAGCAGGCCGAGGCGAGCGTCCTGCTGGGCTGCTCGATTCGGACCGTCAAGCGGCGCTGGGAATCGGCCAAGGCGCTCCTCGCCCACGCCGTCCTCGGGGAAGAGCCGTCATGATCGCCGAGCCCCAGCCGAGCGGCGGTGGCGATCCGCCCGAACAGATCCCGAAACCCTCGGGGCTGCGCGGCTTGAGCGAGGCGATCGGCCTCCCCGCCGCGTTGTCCGCGCCGACCGACCCGCTGCTGGGTCGGGACATCGGCGACGTGACGATCGTGCGGCACATCGCGGACGGCTGCATGGGCCGGGTCTACGAAGGGCTCCAGCGGCAGCCCCGCCGCCGGGTGGCGGTGAAAGTGATCCGGCCCGGGCTGATCTCCCTCGAGGCCTACCGACGATTCGCGCACGAATCGGAGTTGCTCGGCAGGCTGAGGCATCCGTGCATCGCTCAGATCTTCTCTGCCGGCATCTGCGAAGTGGCAGGTGCGAACGTGCCTTACTTCGTGATGGAATACATTCCGGACGCGCTGCCGATCACGCAGTATGCGGCCCGGCATTTTCTGCCGCCCGACGCGGTGCTCGAGGTCTTCCGAAAACTCTGCGACGCGGTCGCCCACGGGCACGCGGAGGGAGTGATCCATCGCGACCTGAAGCCGACCAACATCCTCGTCGCCCCCGACGGCGCGCCGAAGATCATCGATTTCGGAGTGGCCCGCAGCGTGGGTAGCGGTCCGGGTTCGATGACGACGCTGACGGAAATGGGACAACTGATCGGCACGTTGCAGTACATGAGCCCCGAACAGTTCGGGGCCGACCACGGCGCCATCGACACGCGGTCGGACGTCTACGCCCTCGGCGTGATCCTCTACGAACTGCTCACCGGGAGGCCGCCCTACGAGATTCGGTACGAGCGGATTTTCGAGGCCGCGCGCATCGTCCGCGAAGAGCGGCCGACCTCGCCGGCGCGAATCAACCGGAAGGTCGCCCCGACGCTCGCCATGATCGTCGGCATCTGCCTCGAGAAGGACCCGTCGAAACGCTACGCCGATGCCGCGGAACTCACCGGGGCCGTGGCTGCCTATCTTGCCGGCAGGCCTGTTCCCAGGCCGGCGCGCCGTTGGCTGCAGGAGGGCCTCGATTTCGCCCGCCGCCGTCGGGCTGCCGGCTGGCCCGTGGTGTTCGCCCTGCTGCTGCTCGGGAGCCTGCCGCTGGCGGTATCGGAGTTTCGTCCGCCGGCGCCACCCCCTGCGGTTCCTCCGGCTGCCGCGACGATCGACTGGGAAGCGATTGGCGGCAATTCCGCGGCCGTCGAATCCGACGACCTGCAGCCGGTGCCGCTGCAGGTCGGTCCCGCCCAGGATGGCTGGCAACGGGTCCCCAGAAACCTGACGATACGACCGGCGGTGATCCTGGCAGGCCGCACCGGTCGTGACGGCGGGGTGGCCGACTTCAGGGTGACTCGTTCGGGCGTGCTCCTGTTGGCCTGCAATTTCTCCTACCAGGGCAACTCGAGCGGCGACTGGAAGGAAAAACGATGGACCAAGGAACAGTTCCAGGAACGCGGCTGGCGGCTGCTCGACCCCGCGGAACTCGGCGGCCTGCTCATCAAGGGGGACGGCCGTGAGCAGGACGTGTTCATGAAGGAGGTCACGAAAGGGGATGAATTTCGACTGCGGTGCAACAAGTATGACCCGCCTTTCGTGATCGTTTTTGAATCACCGTGATGTCGAATCACCGTGCCGCGCCGCCGGCGGGGCAGACCGGGAAAACCCTGCCGGCGGGCGAAAAAAACGCGGCGAGAATCAAGCCGACGGACGAGGTATGCGAGTGGAAGAACCGGGCTTCTTTGCGGTTCGCCATGCACAACCGTCGCATCCCCCGTAACAGCCAGGCCGCGGTCGTGAAACGTATCCTCCTGGCCATCCTCGCCGTCGTCGGCACGCTTGCCGCCCCCGCGGCCCGGCCTGCCGCGGGCCGCGAGGCTGGTGACCATGCCGCCGACCATACCGGTGATTTGGGCACCGACCGCGACGCCTTCACGCCGGCCACGAGCACGGTCGATCCCGGCACGGTGCTCACGGAGGGATCCTACGTCTTCATCGACAACCCCGCCGGCCTGCCCACCAGCAACTACCCCGAGCTGCTCATCCGCATCGGGGGCAACGACTGGTTCGAGTGGCGGTTCGGCGTCAACTACGGCGTCGGCTCGCAGGGCAACATCGTGACGAGCGTCGAGGTGGGGGAGGGCCGGCTCGACGGCGGCACGCTCTACGAATCGAGCGTGCTCTACGGCTTCAAGGCCGCCGTCTCCGACCAGGACGGATTCGTGCCCGAGAGCTGCTTCATCATGGAGGCTTCCACGCCCACCTACGGCGATGTCTTCGGCACGGTGCCGGTGGCGACCTACGTGGCGGGCTACGAACTGCCCGCCGGATGGAAGCTCGATGCCGCCATCCGCTACGCCTACTCGGAGGGCCACTCGACCTGGTTCGACCGCTGGAGCCCCTCCGTCGTCCTCCGCGTGCCTGTGACGAGCCGCTGGGAGGTGCACGCCGAGTATTTCGACACGTTCACGAGAGGCAACGTGATCGACGTGCATCGGGCGTTCTTCAGCCCCGGCTTCCACTACATGCTCACGGAGAACCTGGAAGTGGGCCTGCGGGTGGGCTGGGGGGTGACCGCGGCGGCGGCACCGTTCTTCTCCGACGCCGGCTTCGGCTGGCGGTGGTGACCGTGTGTCTTGTACAAAAGGGGACAGGCACCTTTTGCTACGCAAAATGAGCCAGTCCCCTTTTGGCACCCCGTTCTTGGAAGGAGTCTCCCGCATCATGCCGCTGCTCGTCGTCGGAAGCATCGCCCTCGATTGCATCGAAACGCCCACCGCCAAACGCGACGACGTGCTCGGGGGATCGGCCGTCTTCTTCTCCTACGCGGCGAGCTTTTTCTCGCCGGTGCGGATGATCGGCGCGGTCGGCGAGGACTGGCCCGAGCAGCACACGCGGCTGCTCGAGACCCGCGGCATCGACACGTCCGGCCTCCAGACCATCCCCGGCGGCCGCACCTTCCGCTGGCGGGGCCGCTACCTCCCCAACATGAACGACCGCGAGACGCTCGAGGTGCACCTGAACGTGCTCGGAGAGTTTCAGCCCAAGCTCAACGGCACCCACCGCGACTGCCGGTTCCTGTTTCTGGGCAACGCCTCGCCGGTGGTGCAGCTGAGCGTGCTCGATCAGGCCAAGGGGGCGGAGCTGACGGTGGCCGACACGATGGACCTCTGGATCAACATCCAGCGGGACGAACTGGGGCAGCTCCTGCGGCGGATCGACGGACTCGTGCTCAACGACTCGGAGGCCAAGCTTCTGGCCGAGGACGAGAATCTCGTCCGGGCGGGGCAGGCGGTGCTGGCCATGGGCCCGAAGTTCGTGGTGATCAAGAAGGGTGAGCACGGCGCGATGTTCTTCAGCGAGCACGAGATGTATGTCATGCCCGCCTTCCCCACCCCGACGGTGGTCGATCCCACGGGCGCCGGCGACAGCTTCGCCGGCGGCATGATGGGCCACCTGGCCTCCCTGGGCCGGTTCGACGCCCAGGCCCTGAAGGAAGCGCTCGCCTACGGCGTGGTGACGGCCAGCTTCACGGTCGAAGACTTCAGCCTCGACCGGCTGGCCACCCTCCACCGCCACGACCTCGACCGCCGGCTGGCCGACTACCGCAAGATGCTGTCTTTCTAAGCAAAACTACCCTTGCGGTAGCCGGGGATCGGCGGTCTGTACGGGCGTTCAAAAAGGCCTCTTGCCAGCCGCGGCCCGATCCGATACTATACCCGCGTTCACTGTTCGGTTTTCCGGTAACTCGCTCGATTTATGGTGGCGATGCAACCACCCCGACGACGTGCCGGGAAACGCGGGAGGCAATCGTCATGGTCCTGGCAGTAGAAGGGAATGGCCGGATGGCAAAGGCAGCACACAAAATCGACAAGGCCGAAGCGGCGAAGCCGGCGGCAAAGACGGGCGACGCGAAGAGCGATGCAAAGGGTGACGCGAAGGGCGAGCCGAAGGGTCGGCCCGGCAAGACGGTCGCGTCGTTCCTCGACGCCAACCCGCTCTTGAAGAACACGCTCGCCCAGATCGAGAAGGAGTTCGGCACGGGCTCGATCATGCCGCTGGGCCGCGACGCCCAGGCTCCGATCGAGGGCATCTCGAGCGGCAGCCTGTCGGTCGACCTCGCCCTCGGCGGCAAGGGCTTTCCCCGCGGCCGCATCATCGAGGTCTTCGGACCGGAATCGAGCGGCAAGACGACGCTCGCCCTGCATGCGGTGGCCGCCGCCCAGCGGGCCGGTGGCATCGCGGCCTTCATCGACGCCGAGCACGCGCTCGACCCGAGCTGGGCCAAGAAGCTCGGCATCTCGCTGGAGAACCTGCTGGTGAGCCAGCCGACCAGCGGCGAGGAGGCGATGCAGATCGCCGAGTTGCTGATCAAGTCGAACGCCGTCGACATCATCGTCGTCGACTCGGTCGCGGCCCTCGTGCCGCAGAAGGAACTCGACGGCGAGATAGGCGATTCGTTCGTCGGCCTTCAGGCCCGGCTCATGAGCCAGGCGATGCGGAAGCTCACCGGGGCGATCGCGAAGTCCAAGACGACCGTGATCTTCATCAACCAGATCCGCGAGAAGATCGGCGTGATGTTCGGCAGCCCGGAGACCACCCCGGGTGGCCGGGCGCTCAAGTTCTACGCTTCCTGCCGCATCGACGTCCGCCGCATCGGCCAGCTCAAGGACGGCGAAGACGTGGTGGGCCAGCGGGTGAAGGTGAAGGTGGTGAAGAACAAGGTGGCGCCGCCGTTCCGCGTGGCCGAGTTCGACATGATGCATGCCGACGGGATCAGCGTGGAGGGCGACCTGCTCGACCTGGCGATCCTGGCCAAACTCGTCGACAAGACGGGCACGTGGCTGCGGTATGGCGAGGTGCACCTGGGGCAGGGCAGGGAGAAGGCCCGGCTCTTCCTCAAGGAAAACCCGAAGGTCGCGCAGGAAATCCGCGAGAAGATCCTCGCCAGCAAGGAAGCGGTGATCGCCGTGGCCAGCGAATCCGCCGGCGGCGGCAGCAGCGGCGGCGACGACTGACAGCCCCACGATTCAGTTCCCCCACCGCCCACGAGCGACTGACCCAAGCAGCGCTCGTGGGCGGTTTTTTTGCGTCCCACGGGAAAGCCGCATCGCCCGCCGCGCGGTGGGGTGTGTATAGTGGGCCGCCTTGGATGAGGCTCGAAGTGAGCGTTTTCCCCGGGAGCTGATGACGACATGAAGGCCGATGATCTCCGCGAAGCATATCTGGCGTTCTTCGAATCGAAGGGCTGCGTCCGCCGCCCCAGCGACGTGCTCGTGCCGCGGTGGGATCCGTCGGTGCTCTTCACGCCGGCGGGGATGAACCAGTTCAAGGATCATTTTCTCGGCAAGTGCAAGCTGGAATTCACCCGGGCCACCACCTGCCAGAAGTGCCTGCGGACCGGCGACATCGACAACGTGGGCCGCACGCCGCGGCACCACACGTTTTTCGAGATGCTCGGCAACTTCAGCTTCGGCGACTATTTCAAGCGCGAGGCGATCCTCTGGGCGTGGGAGTTCCTGACCGACCGGAACTGGCTCAACATCTCGCCCGAGAAGCTCTCCATCACCGTCTACCAAGACGACAACGAGGCCTACGCAATCTGGGCCAACGAGGTGGGCGTGCCCGCCGCGCGGATCACGCGGATGGGCGAGGACGACAACTTCTGGCCGGCCAGCTCCCCCACCCAGGGGCCCGACGGCGTCTGCGGCCCCTGCAGCGAGATCTTCTACCGGATGCCCGACGGCAGCGACGTGGAGATCTGGAACCTCGTCTTCACGCAGTTCAACCGCGTCGGCCCGCCCCCCGACAACCTCCACCCGCTTCCCAGCCGCAACATCGACACGGGGATGGGCCTCGAGCGGACGGCGGCGATGCTGCAGGGAGTCGACAGCAACTTCCACATCGACATCCTCAAGCCCCTCGTCGAGGCGGTGGCGGAGGTCTGCCATCGCCCCTACGTGGCGGCCGGCGACGACGGCCGCCGGATGCGGCGGATCGCCGACCACGTGCGGGCCTGCACGTTCGCCATCCACGAAAACGTGATGCCGGGCAACAACGAGGAGAAATACGTCGTCAAGCGGCTGCTGCGGCGGGCCGTGCTCGACGGCCGGCAGATGGGCATGCAGCAGCCGTTCCTCCACCTGCTGCCGGCCACCGTGGCCGAGATGATGCGGAAGCCCTATCCGGAGCTGGCCGAAACGGCCGACCGCGTGGCGGGCGTGATCAAGCGGGAGGAGGAGTCGTTCCTGGCGACGATCGACGGCGGCCTCGACCGCATCGAGAAGCTCTTCGCGACGATCGACCGCTCCGGCAGCGGGCTGGTGGGCGGCACCGAGGCGGCCGAGCTCTACACCACCTACGGCTTCCCGCCGGAGCTGCTCGAGACGCTCGCGGCCGAGCGGAACTGCGGCTTCGACTGGAACGGCTTCCGCGAGGCGATGGAGGCCCACGGCCAGCGGTCGGGCGCCGGCACCCGCGTGGAGGTGTTCACCTCGGGCCCGCTCGACGCCCTCAAGAAGAGCATGCACGGCTCCGAGTTCGTCGGCTACGAGACGCTCGAGACCGACGGCAAGGTGATCGGCATCATCGCGCAGGGGCAGCTGTGCGATTCACTCCGCGAGATCGGCCATGCGTCGCCCATCACGGTCGTGCTCGACCGCACGAGCTTCTACGGCGAATCGGGCGGCCAGGTGGGCGACACCGGCACCCTCGAGTGGGCGGGGGGCAGCTTCGCCGTGAGCGACACCCAGCGCGAGGGCGGCTTCATGCTCCACACCGGCCACCTGCGGGAGGGCGTGCTCGATCTGGGGCAGACGGTGCGGGCGAAGGTCGATGCCGGCCGTCGCGCCGCGATCCGCCGGGCCCACTCCGCCACCCACCTGCTCCACGCGGCGCTGCAGCACTACCTCGGCACGCACGCGGTGCAGCAGGGCTCGAAGGTGGACGCCGACCTGTTGCGGTTCGACTTCTCGCACACGAGCAGCGTGGGCCGCGAGACGCTCGAGCAGATTGAGACGATGGTCAACGAACACACGCTCGCCGCCGTGCCGGTCGGCGCCCGGCTGCTCCCGCTCGCCGAGGCCCGCCATGCCGGCGCGATGATGCTCTTCGGGGAGAAGTATCCCGACGTCGTGCGGATGGTGTCGATGGAGGGCGTGAGCCGCGAGCTCTGCGGCGGAACGCACGTGTCGAACACGGGCCAGATCGGCCTCGTGCGGATCACGTCGGAGGAGAGCGTGTCGGCGGGCACGCGCCGCATCACGGCCGTGACGGGGCTCCGCGCAGTGGAGCGATTTCGGCAGGCGGAGGGGATGCTCACCGAGGCGGCCGGCGGGCTCAAGGTGCCGGTCACGGAACTGCCCCATCGGCTGGCGGCCATGGCCAAGGAACTCAAGGAGCTGAAGAAAGCCAAGCCGGCCGCCGGCGGCGGGGCCGCGGTGACCGTCGACGAGCTGTTGGCCGGGGCCACCGCCGTGGCGGGCACGCGGATCGTGGTGGCCGACGCCCGCGGCGGCGACGCGGCCGCGATGCGGCAGTGCATCGATCAGCTCCGCCGCAAGGCGAGCCCGATCGCCGTGCTGCTCGGCTCGAGCGAGGCCGACAAGGTGACGCTCGTGGCCGGCATCAGCCGCGAACTGGAGGAACGGGGCCTCTCGGCCGGCAATTGGATCAAGGACGCGGCCGCGATCGTGGGCGGGAAGGGGGGCGGCCGCCCCGACCTCGCCCAGGCGGGCGGAAAGCTCGTGGACAAGCTGCCCGACGCACTCCAGGCCGCCCGCAAGGCGATCGAAGCGATGCTCGAAGCCTGATCCCGCGCTCGATCCACCGTCGCCCGCGTCGCGGCGACGGCCCTTACCCGGCGAGCTTCTCGATCGCCGCCAGAGCGGCGTCGTAATCGGGCTCGCTGGCCACTTCCTTCACGACCTGGGCGTATTGCACGACGCCCTTCGCGTCGAGCACGAACACCGCGCGGGCGAGAATCTTGAGCTCGTCGATGAGCACGCCCCAGTGGGTGCCGAAGTTGCGATCCATGTAGTCGCTGCCGTTCCGCATCGACTTGATGTCTTCGGCACCGCAGAACCGGTTCATGGCGAAGGGCAGGTCGAGGCTGACGGTCAGCGCCGTCACCTTGTCGCCGAGGGCGGCCAGCCGCTTGTTGAACGTCTTCGTCTGCACCTGGCAGACGGGCGTGTCGAGCGAGGGCACCACGCTGATGAAGGCGGGCTTGCCGAGCAGGTCGGCCTTGCGGATGTGCTGCATGCCGCCGGCGTCGTAGCAGACGACGTCGAAATCGGGGGCGGCCGCGCCGACCTTCACCTCGTCGCCAACCAGCGTGAGCGGATTGCCCTTGAACGTCACCGCGCCGTGCCGACCCATGTCTCGTATCTCCTGCCGAGGGTGTAAAAGCGTGTCCGTGGAATGCCGGAAGTATTGCCGGGAAATCCCCGCCGACAAGCCTCCGCCGCCGGATCGCGGCCAAAACCGCCCGAGCGAGGGCGGGGCAGGGGCCCGTGGCGGCGGCGGGCCCGCATGGCGGAAAGTCGGCCGAGTTCCTACGATTCCCCGGTGCATCGCGGGGTTCCCGCCGGGAGCCTCGAGCCTGCACGTCGCCTCCGGAGCACGCATCACGTGGCAGCGATTGGTCGCCTCGGCCAGTTCCTCGGCCTCACGATTCCAGCCGTCGCCATCCTGCTCGAACTGAACCACGCGATCTCGCTGGGGCAGATGCTCGTGATGCTGGTGGCCGCGCTGTGCTGCTTCTGGATCGGCCGCATCGTCGAGGGCTACACGCGATAGCATCATGCATCCGCTCCTGCTCAACCCCCTGTATCGCCAGTATGTCTGGGGCGGTCGTCGCTTCGAGACGGCGCTCGGCCGTGACCTGCCGCCGGGCGGGGATTTCGCCGAGTCGTGGGAACTCGTCGATCGGGGAAACGACCAGAGCGTCGTGGCCGCCGGACCGCTCGCAGGGCACACGCTCGGCGAACTGGTCCGCGAACGGGGCCGCGAGCTGCTCGGCCGGCACGCCCCCCGCGGATCATTCCCGCTCCTGTTCAAGTTTCTCGACGCCTGCCGCGACCTCTCGGTGCAGGTGCACCCCGACGATGCCCG
>JBJTSM010000034.1:0-2001 GCA_046076685.1 Planctomycetia bacterium
CTCGCCCGGCTCGAGACGATCCCCATCGACTCCGACACCGTCGTCGTACCCGTGCCGGACACGAGCAAGGCGGCCGCCGATGCGATGGCCTACAGGCTGTCGATTCCCTCCGTCGAAGGTTTGATCCGCAACCGCTACACCGGCCGCACGTTCATCGACGGCGCCTCGAGCCGGCGGCAGAAGGCGGAGTCGAAATACACCCCGCTGCGCGAGGTGCTGGAGGGGAAGCGGGTGATCCTGGTCGAGGATTCGATCGTGCGAAGCACGACGATGAAGGTGCTGCTGGGGCGGATGCGGTCGCTGGGGCTGGCCCGCGAGATCCATGTCCGCATCGCCTGCCCGCCGATCATCGCGCCCTGCTTCTACGGGATCGACATGTCCACGATCGACGAGCTGTTCGCCCCGCAGTTCCTTCGCAACGGCCTGCTGACCGACGAGGCCCAGGCCGAGATGGCCGCGCGGTTGGGGGCCGACTCGCTGCGGTATCTGCCCGTGGAGTCGGTTGCCCGCTCGATCGGGTTCGAGGAGACGCAGCTGTGCCAGGCCTGCCTCACGGGCCGCTACCCCACGCCGGCCGGAGAGCGGCTCTACGAGATCGCCCTGTCGCACACGGCGCGGGGCGGATCGGGCCGCACGTATGAGGCAGCTTCAATCCGGTAGGGCCGCGTCCATCCGCCGGCAGGTGGCCGGTGCATCGGAACGTTCGAGCAGGGCCCGCCAGACCGGCATGCCGGCGAGTCGTGTGCGCCGCTCGAAGTGGGTGCGGTAGTCGAGATCGTGCTCCGCGGGCCTGGCATCCACGGCTTGGGCCGGGCTGAAGAGGCCGGTTCCCGCCGCCGCCGCCATGGCCTCCTGAAAATATTCCTCCACGTCGGTCCAGACGTGCAGGTGGCCGCCGCGGACGAGCACCCGGCCTGCGTGGGTGAGAAAAGCGTCGGAGAGCACCCGCCGTTTGCGATGTCGCGCCTTCCACCAGGGATCGGGAAAATAGACGTGGATTCCCGCGAGGCAGCCGTCGGGTAGCAGGCTGCCGGCGAGGTAGGTGGCATCGCCGTGGACGATCCGCGCGTTCGCGGCCCGCTGTGCCGCGAGTTTTCCGGCACACAGCCGCGCATAGCCGCCGCTGATCTCCACGCCCAGGAAATTCCGGTCGGGCCGTGCCGCGGAGGCCGTGGCGAGAAAGAGGCCCTTGCCGCTTCCCACCTCCATCTCCACCGGAGCCGCAGACGGAAACAGCCGCGTCAGGTCGAGCGGCACGGGAAGCGCCGCGAGTTCGAGCAGGTGCCCGGAAAGGTCGAGCGACGGATCGGGCTTGCGGGGAGGGCGGCGCGGCATGGGGGGGGCGATGGCCGGAGGTCAACCGGCCGGGCTGGTTGCGGCGGCGGAGAGCGCGTCGACCGGCAGGGGCACGCCCTTGATGATGCCGTCCACGACGATCCTCTCGCGGACGATGCCCTGGAAGCGGCAGACGATCATCGCCTTGGGCCGAACGCGAACCCGTTCCACCGCGATCACCAGCCGGTCGCCTGGCACCACCGGCTCTCTGAACCGGATCTCTTCCATGCCACCGAAGCCGATGAGCTTGGCATCGAGCAGGTTGTGACGCTGGGTGTAGTAGCTCGAGAGCTGGGCGGCGGCCTCGCACATCACCACGCCGGGCATCAGCGGCGTGCCGGGGAAATGGCCGCGGACCCAGAATTCCTCATGGGAGACGTCCTTGTAGCCCACGCACAGGGCCCGGGACGCGTCCTCGTGCACGATCGCCGTCAACTGCTCCATCTCGAACCGCTGCATGTTCCAGCGACGGATCTCGTGGATGTCGGCGATCACGCGGTCGAGGTCGTACTCGCTGGGGTGGATGATGTAGTCACGCGGCGCCACGGCGTTCGGTCTCCCATCCGTCAGGTGCGAATGTGCTTCCGCTTGGCCTTGCGGGCCTTGCTGTTGGCCGGCCGGGCGCCGTGGTTGGCTTTCTTGAGATTTCGATGCGGCTTGGCCATA
>JBJTSM010000035.1:0-4674 GCA_046076685.1 Planctomycetia bacterium
TTCGGGGGCGAATGCACCGCCGTAGAAATCGACGTGATCGCCGCCGAGGCGCGGAGCCTGGGCGCGACGTCGATCGTCGGCGCGGGGGGAGGAAAATGCCTCGACGCCTCCCGGGCTGCGGCCGCGACGGTCGGCCTGCCGTTCGTGTCGTGCCCCACCGTCGCCTCCACCGATGCGCCCACGAGCGCGCTGAGCGTCGTCTACACCGCCGCCGGCGTCGCGGAGTCGTACCGGATCCACGGCCGCAACCCCGACCTCGTGCTCGTCGACAGCGGCGTGATCGTGCGGGCCCCGGTCCGCTACCTCGTGGCGGGCATGGGCGACGCCCTCTCGACCTGGTACGAGGCGCGGGCGGCGGCGGCAGCCGGCAGTCCGAACATTCGGGGCGGCGCGACCATGCAGGGGGCGCTCGCCCTCGCCCGGGCCTGCCGCGACACGGTGCTCGCCGACGGCGAGGCGGCGGTAGAAGCGGCCCGCGACCGACAGGTGACCCCGGCGGTGGAACGCATCATCGAAGCCAACACGCTGCTCTCGGGGCTCGGCTTCGAGAGCGCCGGCCTCGCGGCCGCCCATGCGGTTCACAACGGCCTCACCGTGCTGCCCGGCACGCACGCCGCGCTGCACGGCGAAAAGGTGGCGTTCGGCACGCTCGTCCAGATGACGCTCGACGGCACGCCGGACGAGGAATTCGCCACTGTCGTGCGGTTCTGCCGTGCGGTGGGGCTCCCCGTCACGCTCGCGCAGCTCGGCCTGCCGGCCGCCACCGCCGCCGATGTCGCCGCCATCGCCGCGCGGGCCACGCAGCCAGGCGAGACGATCCACAACCTCCCGCGGCCGGTCACGGCCGCGGACGTCGCGGCCGCCATCCGCGCCGCCGACGAGCGTGCCGCGGCGATCGCGGGCCGGGGCTGATGTCAGGCATTGCCGGCTTCAGACACAGGAGAGACCAAAAGAGGGCCTGACGGCTCCTCGGGCATGATTCACGCTGGTGGGCGTAATATAATGCGGGGGCCCTCGACAGCCGTTTGGAACATTTTTCCTGCTCGGTGTCCCATGCCCGCGCCGGCCTCACCCTGCGAGCCCCGTACCCCGTTCGAGGAAAAATACCTCGCCGAAGCTCGGCGGATCTGCCTCGAGACGGTGACCGATCCGCGGTATGAGATCTTCCTGTTCGGATCGCGGGCGCGGGGACATTGCGACCACGGCAGCGACGTCGACATCGGGATCGCCGGGCCCGGGCCACTGCCGGACGGAACATCGCACCTGCTCTGGCTGCTGACCGAATCCGACGTGCCGTGGCGGTGCCAGGTGGTCGATTTTGCGAGGGTGACGGACGAAACTTTCCGGCAGCATGCCTACGGGACCCGCGAAATATGGCGAGCGGCGAGCTAGGGCACGACAACCTGCGACGGGCACTGAAAGGGTTTGCGGACCTGCTCGAGTTCGACAGTCGCGGGCTGTCTGACATCGCGCGGGATGGGATCGAGAACGGCCGCATCCAGAAGTTCGAGTACTGTGCCGAACTGTTCTGGAAATACGTCCGCTCGTGCCTGCAGGCGGAAGGGAGAGACGTTCCCAACAGCCCACGGGGCACGCTCAAGGAGGCGCTCGCCAGCGGAATCCTGAAGGATGCGGAATATGCGGTTGGCATGCAGATCTACGAAGACCGCAACGCCTGCAGCCATGTCTATCGTCAGGAACTCCTGCCCCTGATCCTCGGTCGACTTCCCGCGCACCTCTGCCTCATGCAGACCGTGCTCGCGCGGCTACCGGTCTGAAGGCCGGGACCGGAGGGACGTAGTGCCCCGGACGCGCCCCGGAAAAACCGGCAGGCACAGGCGGGGCGATCAGGCATCGTCTGCCGGACGGTCGTCGTCCTGCCCAGCCTTGCCGCGGCGGCGGGGCTTCGCGTCGTCATGCCGCCGGAACACCGCGACCACGTCCTCGATCGGCACGACGTAGAGCAGGTTGTCCTGCTCGAAATCCACCGGGATCGAGTTCTTGGGATGGAAAAGCACCTTGTCGTACTTCTCGATCGGAAAGTCGGCGTCCCGCTCCACCTGCAGGCTCACCTCGACGACCCGGCCCGTGATCGTGGGGATCTCCGCCTGGTCCGGCAGCACGATGCCGCCCCGCGTCCGATGACGACTCTCATCCTTGCGGATCAGCACCCGCATTCCCAGCGGCTCGACGAATTCGTCCACGCTTACATCCTCGACCGGCCACGGCTCGCGAAAGACCGTGCTTCGCACCACGCCGGGGCCTGAAGTGTTGTAGGCGACACGGTCGCCGCCACCAACCGCCCCCCGGCCGATGCGGGCTTCTCCGCATTGTGACCCGGGCCGCATCCGGCTACCCTCCCGCCGCCCGATTCGGCCCCGCCTGCGCATCCGGATGTCAACCGTGGCGTCTTCCCGGCTCCCCACATGCCGCTGGCTCGTGGTGTGGGCGGCACTCTGCTCCGCGACCGCCTGCTCTGCGACCGTCCGGGCCGCGGAGGACGACCGCGTCGCGCTCCTGCCCCCGATCGAGTTCAACCTCGAGCAGGACAGCTTCGCCAACGAACCGCTCTCCGACGCCGATCCGCTGGCCGCGCGACCGGCCCGCAAGCCCTCGTCGCCATTCGGCTCCTCCGCGCCGCTCAGCATCGGCGGTTTCTGGGCGCCCGCGGTCGCCGTCGACGGCCAGGATGCCGATCTCGCGATGAACGCGCAGTTCGCCCGCGTCGCGATGCCGATCGTGAAGCCGGTCGAGGGGGAGCCGATCTGGATCGGCATCGCGAAGTTCGGCCGGCTGGAACTGGCGACCGATGCCATCCTCCCCGATTCCCAGGTGCCCGTGCCCGACCAGCTCTGGCTCGTCGAGACGGGGTTCATGCACATCCGGCCGCTCGACGGCGGCGGCACGCTCGGCGGGTCATTCGTCTTCGGCTCGGCCAGCGACCGCCCCTATGCCGCGTTCCGCGACCTCACGCTGATGACCGTGGGATTCTGGAACACGCCGGCACGCAATAAACGCGACGAGTGGAGCGTGAGCCTCTTCTATTCGCCGACGTCGCAGCTGCCCTATCCGTTGCCCGGCCTCGCCTACGTCTGGCGGCCCTCCGACACCTTCGAGGCCAAACTGGGCGTGCCGCCGGCCGTCGAATGGCGGCCGACGCCCGATTGGACGTTCTCGGCCAACTACTTTCCCCTCGTGAACTTCAACGCCGTCGCCCGCCGCCGCCTCAACGAAGACCTGTCGCTCCTGGCGTATTACCGCAGTGATACGGAGATCTATTTTCTGGCCGACCGCAGGCAGGACGACCAAAGGTTCTACGTGTTCGACCAGCGGGCGGCGGTGGGCCTCGAGCGGGCACTGTCCCGCGGCTTCATGCTCGAGGCGACGGCGTCTTACATCTTCAGCCGCGAGCTCTTCCAGGGCACGAACTTCTCCTCAAACCGGACCGACGTCGTCCAGTTCGCCCCCGGGCTGGGGCTCTCCGTGCAGCTGCTCTGGCGCCGCTGACGGGTGGCGATGCCGCCCCGAAACGGCCTTTTCCCGGCGATTTCTCGCTGGCCTCGGCGGCCTGCGCACGCAACAATTCCGCCCCCCTCCACCTCCGCCCCGCCTCGGCGCTCCACCCCGACACGAGTCTCCCATGGAAGCCCGCCGTCACACGCCGCCCGCCCCGCGTCTGGGCATCGCCGCCATCGCGATCCACCAGCCTGCCTGGGAACTCGAGAACGACTGGTTCGGCGACGCGATGCCCCGGAAGTTTTCCCACCATACCGGCATCGAGGCCCGCGGCATCTCCCTCGACGACGAGGTGACGATGGGCCTGCACGCCGTCCGCCGGCTCCAACGGGAGACGGGCTGCAACCTCGCCGACTGCCGCGGCATCGCCTTCGTCTCTCCATCCTTCATCCCCGCCTCGGTGGCCCGCCGGCACCTGGATCCCGCGCAGGTGGCGAGCGAACGGCCCGGCCGCGCCGCCCGACAACTGGCCGGCGCACTCGGCCTGCGGCGGTGCCGCACCATCGGGCTCAACTGGTTCTGCTGCGGCTACAGCCGGGCCTTCGCCCTCGTCGCCCGCCGCTGGGCTCCGCGGCTCACGCTGCGACGCGACCAGTTCATCCTCGTCGTCACCGCCACGAGGATCAGCCGCATCACCGACTATGGCTCGATCCAGACCGCCGGCCTGTTCGGCGACATGGCCGCCGCCACGCTCGTGACCGCGACGACGAGCCGCCGGCATCCGGTGCATTTCGAGCTCGTCCACGCCGACGCCGAGAAGCAGCCGGCCGAACGGCCCGCGTTTGATTTCCACGTCCGGCCGCAGGTGCTCATGCCGACGGCCGACGGCGGACGGACGCACGCGGCCGAGCGGCTCGTCTATTCGCTCGACGGCATGGCGATCGCCGAGCTCGCCCCGCGGGCCATGTCGGCGGCCGTGGCCAAGGCGCTGGCCGACACCGGGCTGACCGGCGGCGACGTCGACTTCGTCGTGCCGCACCAGGCGGGCACGGGCATCGTCCGGTTCACCGGCATGCAACTCGACGAACACGGCGTCCGCGGCGAACTCGTCAACGGACTCACCCGCCGCACGGGCAACGTCAGCGCCTGCTCGATTCCCCACGCGCTTCAATCCACCTGGGGCAGGCTCCGCGGGCTCATCGCATGCCCCACCGCCGC
>JBJTSM010000036.1:0-22070 GCA_046076685.1 Planctomycetia bacterium
GTCCGGGGACCCGCCCCGGAGACAATCATGTCATACAGGGAGGGGGCCCGCACCGGGCCCCCTCCCCCCCACAGGGGCGTAGCTCAACTGGCAGAGCGCTGGTCTCCAAAACCAGAGGTTGCGAGTTCGATCCCCGCCGCCCCTGCAGCAGATTCGGTGCTCGACCGGCAGTCACCGGGCCGGACAGGCCCGGTGATCGCCTCCGCGATGGAACGCGTCCGCGTCAGAAAACATTCACGGATGTCAGGAAGCATGGCAGGACTACAACACGATCACACCGCGACCGGCACGTTCTGGAGAGATCTCCTGAGCATGTCCGTGTACAAGCGGAATCAGGGCCGGGTGACCCGCCAGGTCACGTTCGCCGTGCTGGCGCTCACGCTGGCGACGGGCATTTGGCGGCTGTCCCAACTGTTGCCCGCCTGGTTTGCCGGCGCCGACATGGGCGTGGGTTCCGTCGCCGGCACGGGGCTGGGCACGGGCTTGTCCACCGACCTGGGCGTGCTTCGCTTCCTCGTTCCCGGGCTGATGCTGGCCGCGGGCCTGTGGCTGCTGTTCCGCCTCGTCAACTATCAACCGTTCGCCGATTTTCTCATCGCCGTCGAGACGGAGATGACGAAGGTATCGTGGCCATCGGCAGATGAGGTGATCCGCAGCTCAGCCGTGGTGATTTTCCTGATTTTTGCCCTCGCGGCGATCCTGGCCGCGTACGATCTCTTCTGGTGGTTTGTTCTCAGGGCCATCCAGGGCCCGCGTTGACTCCCGAAGGCAGCTCGAACCTCATGAACGTCCAGCACGACCAACACGAACCGCACGAACACGCCGATGGCGGGCCCGTCACCGACGATGCCGCCGAGGCTGGCCACCTTGTCGGCAACGCCACGGAGCACGCCACGGCCCCGGTCGGCGGCGAGGCGGCCGTCGACGAGGATGACGACGGCTCCCCCGCCGAGTTGGCCGACCCGTTTTCCGGAAGCGAAGACGCGAAGCCGATCGCCACGGCGGACGACACCGATGGCCAGCCGGTCGTCGGTGATCGTCAGTGGTACATCCTCAAGGTGCAGAGCAATCGCGAGGACTCCATCCGCGAGACCCTGCTTCGTCGCATCCAGATGCAGGGGCTCGACAAGTATTTCGGCGACGTGGTCGTGCCCAAGGAGCAGGTCACGGAGTTCAAGGGTGGCAAGAAGCGGGTGGTCTGGCGGAAGCTCTATCCGGGCTACATCCTCGTGAACATGCTGCTCAACGACGACACCTGGTACCTCGTCAGGGAAACCGGCGGCATCGGCGACTTCACCGGGTCAGCCGGTCGCCCCAGCCCGATGCTGCCCCAGGACGTGGCCAAACTGCTCAACAAGGCCGAGGTGAAGGCCGACGAGGCGCCGCGGCTCAAGATCGCCTTCAAGAAGGGGGATCGCGTGAAGATCAACGAGGGCACGTTCGAAAACTTCGAAGGCGAGGTCGAGCAGATCGACGAGGCCAACGGACGCGTCACCGTGATGCTCAGCATCTTCGGGCGGTCGACACCCGTGGACATCGAATACTGGCAGATCGAATCGGTTTAGGGATCGGTAGAAACGAAAGGGTAGGACGATGGCAAAGCAGATGGTTGGTCAGGCGAAGTTTCAGGTGCCCGGCGGACAGGCCACGCCGGCTCCCCCGGTCGGCACGTCGCTCGGTAGGTTTGGCATCAACCTCGGCCAGTTCGTTTCGCAGTTCAACGACCGGACGCGTGAGGCGGCCGGCATGCCGATCCCCGTGGTCGTCACGGTCTACAACGACCGGTCGTTCGAGTTCATCACCAAGAGCCCTCCCGCAGCGGCGCTGCTGAAAAAGGCGGCGGGCCTTGCCAAGGGCTCGGGCGTGCCCAATAAGGACAAGGTCGGCAAGGTCACCAAGGCCCAACTCGACGAGATCGTCCGCCTCAAGACCCCCGATCTGAACGCCCGCGACGGCGAATACGCCCGCCGCATGATCGAGGGAACCGCCCGTAGCATGGGGATCACGGTCGAGGGTTGAGAAACCGCCCGTCATCCGTAGTATCGTTGTGCCGAGTGTTCACCCGACCTGCATCAGGTTTCCCGTTCAGTCACTTTCAACCCGCCCCCCGACAGCACCTTCTTTCCAGGATTTCTGCCGTGTCCTTTTCGAAGCGCATGCGGGCCATGCTCGCTCTCAAGCCCAAGACCGACGACCCGATCCCGCTGCCCGAGGCGGTGGGCGTTCTCAAGAGCTTCCCCCCGACGAAATTCGACCAGACGGTCGAGATCCACATGCGCCTGGGCATCGACCCGAAGCAGGCCGATCAGATCATCCGCGGCTCGCTCGTGCTGCCCCACGGCATCGGCAAGGCCAAGCGGGTCGTCGTGTTCGCCAAGGGCAACCTCGCCGAGGATGCCAAGGCCGCCGGCGCCGAGGCCGTGGGCGGAGACGATCTCGCCAAGCGGATCAAGGAAGGCTGGACCGATTTCGACGTGTGCATCGCCGCGCCGGACATGATGGGGCTCGTCGGTCCGCTGGGGAAGGTGCTCGGCCCCCGAGGTCTCATGCCGAGCCCCCGTGCCGGCACCGTGACCGCGGACATCGGCAAGACCGTGAGCGAGTACAAGGCCGGCAAGGTCGAGTTCCGCAACGACCCCACGGGCATCGTGCATGCCGTCGTCGGCAAGGCGAGCTTCGACTCCGCGCAGCTGGTCGCCAACATCCGTGCGTTCATCGACCACATCCAGTCCATGCAGCCATCCAGCGTCCGGGGGCAGTTCGTGCGGAGCGTTTCCATCTCCGCCACCATGACCCCCGGCATCATGGTCGCCGCCTGACACCCGCTTCCATCCAACTCCCGCCAACTCCTCCGCCCGAGCGAACCAAACCATGAGCAAAATCGTCAAAGACATGCTGGTGGACGACCTCAAAAAGCGTCTCGACAACGTCAATGACGTCGTCGTCGTCAGCCTCGGCAGGCTCGATGCCCAGAAGACTTCCCAACTGCGGAACACGCTCCGCAAGAAGAAGATCCATCTCCAGCTTGTGAAGAACAGCCTGGCCCGCCGGGCCACTCTCGACACGCCGATCGCACCGGCGTTCACCAAAACCGAGGGAATGCTCGCCATCGCCTGGGGCGGCGAAGACGTCGTCGATCTGGCAAAGGAACTCGACCGGTTGGCCGGCGTGAAGGAATTCGAGGGTTTCGAGTGCCGCGGCGGGGCGCTGGATGGCGCCAGGCTCGAGGCCGGCGACATCAAGCGGGTGGCCAAGTGGCCGACCCGTTCGGAACAGCTTTCGATTCTCTCCGGCCAGATTTCCGGTCTCGCGTCGACGCTCTCCGGCCAGATTCTGTCGGCGGGCGGCACGCTTGCCGGCCAGATCGCCTCCCGGGTCGAAGACCTCGAAAAATCCGGCGGGGAGTCGCCGGCAGCCTGACCACGGGCCGTCGGCTTCGGCTACGCCGCGATTTTTTTGGGTGCCCTTCACTCGGGCAAAGTTCATGGTATGAAAGAAGGTTCCCCGTCTCCCGGGCAGGTATCGGCGCACGGCAGAAGAGTCAAGGCATCCACATCACACCCGACCATTGACGTGAGTCGACGGTCAATTTTCTCAAAGCTTTTTTCCAAACGCTTTTTTCCAAGAGCGATTTTTCGACAGAAAGGGATCTCGAGCGATGGCAACGGCTGAAGCAACGCGTGAATTCACGAAGGAAACGAAGGACCTCGGCGACAAGATCGTGGCCTTGTCCCTGAAGGCTGCCAAGGAGCTGTCCGACTACCTCGACGAGGTTCATGGGATCAAGCCGGCCGCCGGCGGGGCCGTGATGATGGCCGCTCCGGGTGCCGGTGGTGCCGGTGGTGGAGCCGCGGAAGCTGCCGCGGAGAAGACCGAGTTCGACGTCGTCCTCGATGCTTTCGGCGACAACAAGATCGGCGTCATCAAGGTGGTGCGTGCCGCGACCGGCCTGGGCCTCAAGGAAGCCAAGGATCTGGTCGAGGGAGCACCCTCCAAGGTCAAGGAGGGCATCTCCAAGGCCGACGCCGAGAAGCTGAAGAAGGAACTCGAGGAGTCGGGCGCCAAGGTATCGATCAAGTAAGATCCGCAAAAACTGCCGTTGGCAGGCGGAGGCTTGGTCTTCCGCCTGCCAATTGGTATAGTATTTGCTGGCCCGACGCCCGCAGTTCCTCTCTGCCCTTCCGCTGCTCAGTCAGCTTCGCACTGCTCGATTCTCCGTCGCTTCGCGGGCCGTTCCGGCACGTCGGGCGACTGTGCGGTCGTCCCAGTGCCCGAAGCCCCAGACGTTCTGTCCAGTGACTTCTTGTCCAGAGCCCCGTTCAGGAGCCCCTTCTTCATGGCAACTCGCGCCGTCCGCCGTCTCCAACCCACCGAGGTTCGCCACTTCGGCAGCCGCCGCGCCAGCCATTCGATCCCCGACCTGACGGAAATCCAGACCCGATTCTACGACGCATTCCTGCAGTATGACGTCGCTTCGAACAAGCGCAAGGATCACGGGATCGAGGGCGTGCTCCGGGAAATCTTCCCGATCGAGAGCTATGACAAGACCGTCAAGATCGAGTACCTGCGTTACGACCTCGGCAAGCCGCGCTACGATCCCGACGAGTGCCGTCAGCTGCGGCTCACCTACGGCAGGCCGCTCCGCGTGCTGCTCCGCCTGACCCGCGAGCAGCCCATCGAGGAGGAGGTCTACCTCGGTGACATCCCGATCATGCTGGGCGGCGGCGAGTTCATCATCAATGGCGCCGAGCGTGTCGTGGTGAGCCAGCTCCACCGTTCCCCCGGCATCGACTTCGTCGCCGATACCGAATCGAGCGATCGCAAGACCTACAACTGCCGCATCATTCCCGAACGCGGCAGCTGGATAGAACTCAACGTCTCCAAGAAGGACACGCTGCAGGTTCGCATCGACCAGAGCGGGAAGTTCTCCGCGCTCACCCTCCTGCGGGCCATGGATCCGAAGTTCAGCCGCGACTCCGAAATCCTCAAGCTGTTCTACAAGACCAGCGTCGAGAAGGTCGCGGGCGCCCGCAGCGTGGCCAAGCTGGAAGGCCGCATCGCGGTGGACGACATCGTCTACCCCAAGGGCAGCGAGCGTGCCGGTGAAATCATCGTCGACGCCGGCGCCAAGATCACCCACGACATGGCGGAGTTGATCTGCACCTCCGGGCTGAAGGCCGTCGAAGTGATGCAGGAGCAGAAGGTTCCGCTGCTCATGAACAGCCTCAAGGAGGACTCCGACGAGTCGAAGAAGAGAACGGCCGTCGCCCCCAGCCACGAGGACGCCCTCGTTCGCATCTACCAGCGGCTCCGTCCCGGCAATCCGCCGGCCCTCGACAAAGCCAAGGCGCTGTTCGACGAGAAGTTCAAGGACACCAACCGCTACCGCCTCGGCCGGGTCGGCCGGTTTCGCATCAACCGCAAGCTCGGCCTGTCCGTTCCCGAGACCGAGATGACGCTGCGGCCAGACGACCTGATCGCGGCGATCAAATACATGCTGCAACTCAGCGAGGGCGAGGGTGAGGTCGAGGTGGACGACATCGACCACCTCGGCAATCGTCGCCTGCGCACCATCGACGAACTCGCCAGCGACGAACTGCGGAAGGGCTTCCTGAAGCTGCGCCGCACGGTGCAGGAGCGGATGAGTCTCAAGGACGTGACGGAAATGTCGCCGCGCACGCTGATCAATCCCAAGAGCATTTCCGCCGCCATCGAGTATTTCTTTGGCCGCGGCGAACTCTCCCAGGTCGTCGACCAGACCAATCCGCTGTCGATGCTGACGCACGAGCGCCGGCTCTCGGCCCTCGGCCCGGGCGGCCTCAACCGCAAGCGTGCCGGCTTCGAAGTCCGCGACGTCCACATCTCCCACTACGGTCGCATCTGCCCGATCGAGACGCCCGAAGGCACGAACATCGGCCTGATCTCGAGTCTGGCGATCTATTCGGGTGTCGATTCGTACGGCTTTCTCGTCACGCCATACCGGCGGATCTCGAAGTGCAAACTCACCGACGACGTCGTCTGGCTCCGTGCCGACGAGGAACATGACGCCCACCTCGCCCCGGCCGACGCCACTGTGGTGGACGGCAGGTTGGAGGGGGAGACGATCATCGCCCGCTACCGCGGCGACTTCGTGCTCGTACCGGCCGACAAGATCGAATACATCGACGTCGCGCCGAGCCAGATGGTCGGTGTTTCCGCCGGCCTCATTCCGTTCCTCGAGCACGACGACGCCAACCGCGCGTTGATGGGCTCCAACATGCAGCGGCAGGCGGTGCCCTTGCTCGTGACGGAGCCACCGATCGTGGCGACGGGCATGGAACGCGACGTCGCGGTCAACTCGGGCCTGATCGTGAGGGCCGCCCGCAAGGGCACCGTCACGTATGTCGACGCCGAAACGATCGAGGTGACACCGTCCTCCGGTGCCGTCGACAGCTACAAGCTCCGCAAGTACGTCGGCCTCAACGAGCGCACCTGCCAGAATCAGAAGCCGGTCGTGCAACTCGGCCAGAAGGTCGAGAAGGGCGAGGTGCTCGCCGACGGCGCCGCCACCTACAAGGGCGAACTGGCGCTCGGCCGCAACGTGCTCGTCGGCTTCATGGCGTGGGACGGATTCAACTTCGAAGACGCGATCATCATCAGCGAAGAGTTGGTGGAGGACGACGTCTACACCTCGATCCACAGCGAGGAATACGACATCGAGATCCGTGACACCAAGCTCGGCCGCGAGGAGTTCACCCGCGACATCCCCAACGTCGGCGAACGGGCGCTGCACAACCTCGACGAAAGCGGCATCGTCCGGATCGGCACCTACGTCCGGCCGGGAGACATTCTCGTCGGCAAGGTGTCGCCCAAGAGCAAGACCGAGCTCACTCCGGAAGAGAAGCTGCTGCACGCCATCTTCGGCCGTGCCGGCGAAGACGTGAAGAACGACTCGCTCGAAGTCCCTTCCGGCGTCGAGGGCATCGTGATCGCCGCGGAGAAGTTCTCGCGTCGCATGAGCCTCTCGGAAGAAGAACGCCGCGAGTTCGACAAGCAGCTCAAGGAGGCGGAGAACATCGGCAACGCGCAGGTCGCCGAGGCGTTCGCCGCCCTCGTGGCCGAGGTCGAGAAAGTGCTGCAAAAGCCGCTCACGGCTGCCGACGGCAGCCCGCTGGTGCGCAATCAGGACCACAAGTCGGTCGCCGAACGGGCCGCGGCCTTCAAGCTCGAGGATCTCGACATCCGCTCACCGCAGCGGAAGGCCGACATCGAGAAGCTCTACAAGACGATGTGGCCGGCCGTCGATGCGGCGATCGACGCCCGCGACCGCCGGCTCAACAGCATGAAGCGAGGCGACGAGCTCCGGCCCGGCGTCCTCCAGATGGTGAAGGTGTATGTCGCCGCCCGGCGCGTCATTTCCGTCGGCGACAAGATGGCCGGACGTCACGGCAACAAGGGCGTCATCGCGAAGATCCTTCCCAAGGAGGACATGCCCTTCCTCGCAGACGGGACCCCGGTGCAGATCCTGCTCAACCCGCTCGGCGTGCCGAGTCGCATGAACGTGGGGCAGATTCTCGAGACGCATCTTGGGTGGGCCGGCATGAAGCTCGGCTTCCAGGCGATCACCCCGGTGTTCGACGGCGCCAGCGAGGACGACATCAACGCCGTGCTCGACGACGCCGGCCTGCCGCGGCACGGCAAGGCCCAGCTCTACGACGGGCGTACCGGCGAGAAGCTCGAGCAGGAGACGACCGTCGGCTACATCTACATGCTGAAGCTGCACCACCTCGTCGACGACAAGGTGCATGCCCGGTCGACGGGCCCGTATTCGCTGATCACCCAGCAGCCGCTCGGCGGCAAGGCCCGGTTCGGCGGCCAGAGGTTCGGCGAGATGGAGGTGTGGGCGCTCGAGGCCTACGGTGCCGCGTACATCCTCCAGGAACTCCTCACCGTCAAGAGCGACGACGTCGAGGGCCGCACCAAGATTTACGAGAGCATGGTGAAGGGCGAGAACACGCTCGAGGCCGGCACTCCCGCCAGCTTCGACGTGCTGACCAACGAGATTCGCGGCCTGGCACTCAACATGCAGCTGGAAAAACGGCGGGTCTAGCTGCGGAACACACACCCTCCACACGGCATCGAACCACAGGAGCATCCACGTGAGCATCGGCGAATCCACCTACGATCGTGTCAACGACTACTCGGCGGTGAAAATCAGCCTGGCGCGGCCGCACGACATTCGCAGCTGGTCCTTCGGCGAGGTCAAGAAGCCCGAAACCATCAACTACCGCACCTACCGTCCCGAGAAGGACGGCCTGATGTGCGAGAAGATCTTCGGCCCCGAAAAGGACTGGGAGTGCTCCTGCGGGAAGTACCGCGGGATGAAGTACAAGGGGATGATCTGCGACCGCTGCGGCGTGAAGGTGACCCACAGCCGTGTCCGTCGCAAGCGGATGGGCCACATCGAACTGGCCGCCCCGGTCGTTCACATCTGGTTCTTCAAGGCGATGCCCAGTCGCTTGGGCGCGCTGCTCGACATGAAGACGTCGAGCCTGGAAAAGGTGATCTATTTCCAGGATTACGTGGTGCTCGACCCGAAGGACACCCCGCTGAAGAAGCAGCAGCTTCTCACCGAGGAGGAATTCAGGGAGGCGCGGGCCAACTACGGCGACAACGGCTTCGAGGCGGAGATGGGCGCGGAGGCGGTGCGCAAACTCCTCCTCTCCCTCGACCTCGTGACGCTTTCCAAGGAGCTTCGCGAAGAGCTTGCCACGACCAACAGCAAGCAGAAGAAGAAGGATCTCGTCAATCGCCTGAAGATCGTGGAGGCGATCCGCGACAGCGAGAACAAGCCCGAATGGATCGTGCTCGACGTGATCCCCGTGATCCCGCCCGACCTGCGGCCGCTCGTCATGCTCGACTCGGGCAACTTCGCCACGAGCGACCTCAACGATCTCTACCGCCGCATCATCAACCGGAACAACCGGCTCAAGAAGCTCGTCGACCTCAACGCCCCCGAGGTCATCATCCGCAACGAGAAGCGGATGCTGCAGCAGTCCGTGGACGCGCTGTTCGACAACAACCGCTGCAAGCGGCCCGTGCTCGCCTCGAGCAATCGGCCGCTGAAGAGCCTCACCGACATGATCAAGGGCAAGCAGGGCCGGTTCCGCGAGAACCTGCTCGGCAAGCGAGTCGACTACTCCGCCCGCAGCGTGATCGTCGTCGGTCCCAACCTGCGGCTGCATCAGTGCGGCCTGCCGAAGAAGATCGCTCTGGAGCTCTACCAGCCCTTCATCATCCGGCGGCTCAAGGAACTCGGCCACGCCGATACCATCAAGAGCGCGAAGAAGATGCTCGAGCGGAAGGACGCCGAGGTGTGGGACATCCTCGAGGAGGTGATCCGCAACCATCCGGTGCTGCTCAATCGAGCCCCCACGCTTCACCGCATGGGCATCCAGGCCTTCGAGCCGATGCTGGTCGAAGGCAACGCCATCAAGCTCCACCCGCTGGTGTGCAAGGGCTTCAACGCCGACTTCGACGGCGACCAGATGGCCGTGCATCTGCCGCTCTCCATCGAGGCACAGGTCGAGGCGCACACCCTGATGCTGTCGACGAACAACATCTTCAGCCCCGCCAACGGTGCGCCGATCATCAGCCCGTCCCAGGACGTGGTGATGGGCTGCTACTACCTCACGATGTTGCTCCCGGGCCGCAAGGGCGAGGGCATGGTCTTCAAGAACGTGGAGGAGGTCGAACTCGCCCATTCGCTGGGCAAGGTCGACACGCACGCGAAGATCCGCGTGAAGCTGCCGGCGGGCCGTCGTCTGAAGACCGACGTCGAAGCCCTGGCCAAGCCGGGTGCCGTCATCGAGACGACCGTGGGACGCGTGCTGTTCAACTCGATCCTGCCCGACGGCATGCTGTTTTACAACATTCCCATGCGTTCGAGCGAACTCGCCCGCGTGATCTCGGACTGCTACCAGTCGCTCGGTCGTCGCAAGACGATCGATCTGCTCGACAACATGAACCGCGTCGGCTTCAGTTGGAGCACACGAAGCGGGCTGTCCTTCGCGACGGACGATCTGATCACGCCCGCCAACAAGGGCCGGATCATCGGCGCCGCCGAAAAGGACGTCCTGAAGATCATGAAGCTCTATCAGCGCGGCGTCATCACCGACGGCGAGCGGTACAACCAGGTGCTCGACGCCTGGACGCATGCCCGCGAACAGATCACCAAGGAAATGATGGCCGAACTCGAGCAGGACACCGACGCGAAGGAGACGCGTTATTCCGGCTACGTCAACCCGATCTTCCTGATGGCCCACTCGGGTGCCCGAGGCGGCGTCGAACAGATTCGGCAGCTCGCCGGCATGCGCGGGCTGATGGCCAAGCCGTCGGGCAAGATCATCGAGACGCCGATCAAGGCGAACTTCCGTGAAGGCCTGACCGTGCTCGAGTATTTCAGCTCCACCCACGGTGCCCGCAAGGGCTTGGCCGATACCGCCTTGAAGACGGCCGACTCCGGCTATCTCACCCGCAAGCTGGCGGACGTCGCCCAAAACGTCGTCGTGACGATGCATGACTGCGGCACGACGCAGGGCATCGACAAGACCGTCATCTACCGTGGCGAGAAGGTCGAGGTCAGCCTGGCGGACAGCATTCGCGGCCGCATCAGCCGTGCCAACATCGTGAACCCGATCACCGACGAAGTGGTCGTACACGAGGACGAGTTGATCACCCCGAAGATGGCCCGCCAGATCGAGGAACTCGGACTGGAGAAGATCCAGGTTCGCAGTCCGCTCACCTGCGAGGCCCCGCTTGGCGTCTGCCGCCTCTGCTATGGCATGGATCTCTCGACCGGTTCGATGGTCGAGGAAGGCATGGCCGTCGGTATCATCGCCGCCCAGAGCATCGGCGAGCCTGGAACGCAGCTGACCATGCGGACGTTCCACATCGGTGGCGTCGGTCAGCGTGCCATCGAGGAGAACGAGAACCGGGCCAAGCGCGGCGGCACGGTGAAGTTCACGCGTGTCCGCACGGTAAAGAACGAGCAGGGCGAGCAGATCGTCCTGGCCCGCAACGGCGAAATCGCGGTCGTCGACCAGAAGGGTCGGGAACTCGAGAAGTTCGAAATCCCCGCCGGCGCGATCCTCAAGGTGGCCGAGAACGACGAGGTGAAGCCGGGCACCGTACTCGTCCAGTGGGATCCTCACTCGATTCCGATCCTGTCGGAAGTGGCGGGCAAGGTTCGCTACGAGGACGTCGTCGAGGGCGAGACGCTCCGTGTCGAGAAGGACCCGAGCGGACATTTGCGGCGCATGGTGATGGAGCACAAGGGCGTCTACCATCCCCAGGTCGTGCTCGAAGACGATGACGGCAAGATCCTCGACTTCTACTACCTGCCCGAGAAGGCCTACATCGAAGTGTCGCCGGGTGAGAAGGTCGCGGCCGGACACGTGCTCGCCAAGACCCCCCGCGAAGCTTCCGGCACGCAGGACATCACCGGTGGTCTGCCCCGAGTCACCGAGATCTTCGAGGCCCGCAAGCCGAAGGATCCCGCCATCATGGCCGAGATCGACGGCAAGGTCGAACTGCTGGGCGAGAAGCGCCGCGGCAAGCGGACGATCGTGGTCCGCAACGAGAGCGGTGTCGAGCGGGAGCACCTCGTCATGCACGGCAAGCACCTCCGCGTGCATGCCGGTGACATCGTCAAGGCCGGCGAAGCCCTCGTCGACGGTCCGCTCGTGCCGCACGACATTCTCCGCATCTCCGGCGAGGAGGAGGTGCAGCGTTACCTCGTGCGGGAGATCCAGAACGTCTACCGGAGCCAGCGTGTCGACATCGACGACAAGCACATCGAAATCATCGTTTCGCAGATGCTGCGGAAGGTGAAGATCGAAACCGTCGGCGATACCGACCTGCTGCCCGGAAGCGTGTTGGACAAGTTCGAGTTCAAGCAGGCGAACGAGAAGATCGCCAACGGCCTGCGGATCACCGACAAGGGCGACAGCGAATTCGCCGTCGGCAGCGTCGTGCCGAAGGACGTTCTCGCGCAGGCCAACAGCCAGATCGAGGCACTCGGAGGCACTCCTGCCAAGGGTGTCAAGCCGAAGCCGGCCACGGCGAGCACGCAGTTGCTCGGCATCACCAAGGCCAGCGTGCAGAGTTCCAGCTTCATCTCGGCCGCGAGCTTCCAGGAGACGACGAAGGTGCTCACCGAGGCCGCGCTTGCCGGCAAGGTCGACAACCTCGTGGGTCTCAAGGAAAACGTCATCCTGGGCCATCTGATCCCGGCCGGCACCGGCTTCAACACATTCCAGTCGGCGGAGGTTCGCGTGCGGCCCGAGGCCCTCGACGCCCTGCGAATCGACCGGGAAAACGTGCTGACTCGTCAGTTTCCGTTGCTGGAGGCCTCACCTGCCGGCGGCGAACTGAGCCCGTCCGCGGAGGGCGACGGCCAGGTTGCCACCCTCGGCGGGGACCGCTCCGAGGATCTCTGATCAGGATCCCTCGCCCCGGATTCGTGCGCACGTCCGCCTGACCGGCGGCACGCAGGTGACTGCCGGCATAGACGGGATATCCGGCATCACCGGACATCGTGGTGTTTTTGATTCCCGGCAACCGCCGAACTAACGTAGGGAGCGGTCCGCCCGGAGCACGCGTGAGGCACCGGGCGGGCATGTCGCCAGCCTGCCTTACGTCGGGAGCACCGATCATGATCCAAGCGAGTTCCGTGGTTCCGAACCGCATGCCATTCGTGGCCGTGTTGGCGATGGCCGCGGCCTTGGGTTGTCCCGCGGGCGAACTGCTGGCGCAGCCGACTCCCTACAACCCCTACGCGGATCCACACGACCCGCTGCCCCCCGTCGCGGCAGACGGCACGCTCCGCTGGGGCACCTTCTACAAGTCGGCGGCCATCCAGAAGAGCTATGAGCGGCTGTGGAACATGGGCGCCTGCCGCGGCACGAACAAGGCGATCACCGTTCCGGTCGAACGAAACAAGCTGGTCATCGACAACCTCCCCGAGGAATCCTTCAGCGGTCGCGTGCGCGGATCCACCGGAACGCTCGCCGGCGGCATGGTGGCCTTCACGGAGGGTGCAGACGTCGACCCGACGGCCGCCGTGCTGGTCGCGCAACTGCACCCTGCCGGCGTGAGCCACGTGCAGGTGGCCGGAAAGACCTCCGTCGCGGCGATCAAGCCGGGCATGTCCGTCCGGCTTCGAGCGCAGGTGGACGACAAGGGCCGGGCGCTCGAACCCGTCCGATCGATCGACATCGTCACGCCCCCCGCGGACTTCGAGCCCGATCCGGTTCGCGCCCATACGCTCGAGACGATCGTCGGCACGGTCGTGCTGGCCCGGGGCAACCTGTTGCTCCTCAAGGTCGATGCCGGCAAAATCCGACGCGTCTCCGTGCCTCTCGCCGATGCCCCGGAGGTCATGATCGTCGATGCGGCCCACCTCGATCTCATCGCCCCCGGCGATGAGATCGAGATCACCGGACGACGATGGAGTGGCGATGGCGCGATGGGCGCGGGGACGGTCTTCTCCTCCCGGATCATCGTGAACAAGCCGGCCGCGCAGCCCGCCGCGCACGAACTGGGGGCCGTGCAATAGGTCGAAACGATCGCGGAGAGCCGTCACCGCTGGAATCGTCCCTCGGCGACCCTGTACAGTGACGGCGGGCGAGTCGCCGGCAACGCTCCCCCCCGGCGTGACGCCGCGCATTCGTGCCCTGGCGACAGATCGGTCTGATGGCGGCCTCGGATACACGGCTGACGGGCGAAGTCCTCCGCATGCCGGTCGGGCAGGTGGCGGCGAGCACGCTCCGACGTTGCTTCGACACCGTCTGGCTGGAACTGCGGGCCGCCGTCGCGTCGCCGACCGAAGCGGAGCATGTCCATCAATTGCGTGTGGCCACCCGCCGTGCGTTGGCCGCGATCGACGCCTTTCGTCCGGTGATTCCCGCAAGCCAGCGTAGTTGGTTCGAGAAGCGCCTCCGTCGGCTGCGACGGGCGGCTGGCGAGGCCCGCGATCTCGACGTGCTCGCCGTCCGGCTCGGCGGGAGCGACATGGCGACGGCGCGAGGCCGGCTCGTGGAGATGCTGGCAGGGAAACGCCACGATTCGCAAGCGCCGATTCGCGACGAACTCGACGACCTGATGGCCGCCGATTGGTCAGCCCGCATGGAGCGACTGCTGGCGGATGTGAACGGACGGCGACGCAAATCCCGATTTCGGGCCTATGCTCGGCGGCGATTCAAGCCCATGGTGGATGATTTCTTCAGGAAGTCGGATCGCTCCCTGCACGAAGACGACGAAATCCACGCCCTGCGCATCGAAGGCAAAAAACTGCGTTATGCGCTGGAGATCTTCGGCGCCGTACTGTCCACCCGCGACAGAATGCGGTGCCAGGAGTCACTCGAGCGTCTCCAGAAGACACTCGGCGATTTCACCGATCACGCATCGGCAGCCGACCGGCTGACGCGCTGGGCCCGCGAGACCGATGCGGGCTCCAATCGTGAGATGCTCGCCGCCCTCCGTGACGACGAGAGCGAGCAGGCCGCCCGCGCGAGAAAATCCCTGTGCAGGTGGTGGAATCCGGCTCGTCGCCGGTCGCTCCGCCGCCGCTTCCGACGAACCCTGCGACACTCCGCATGAACCGTCAGCCATCACACGGACGAGAGGCATCCGACGAAAGGGGCCGCCGCCGGCCGGTGCCCTTGGTCGCGCTGGTCGGACTTGGAGTCGCCGCCGCGGCGATCGTCTGGACCATTGGATCCTTGGCGCTCGACGACGGCAACAGGAAGACACGCCCGCTCCCTGCTGGATTCCAGCCGACCGTCACCGCGGCCGTGCCGGTCCCGCCTGCCCCGTCGGCGGATGAGGTCCCGCCTGCCCCGTCGGCGGATGAGGTCTGGATCCCGGGCGGCGAATTCTCGATGGGCTGCGCCGATCCCCGTGGCCAGCCATTCGGCGGTCCCGATCCGATGCGCGATGCGCGGCCGATCCACCGCGTCCATGTCGATGGATTCTGGATGGATCGCACGGAAGTGACGAACGCCCGCTTCTCGGAGTTCGTCGCGGCGACCGGCTACGTGACCGTGGCGGAGCGCACACCACGGGCTGAGGATTTTCCCGGTGCACCGGCTGAAAACCTCGTGCCGGGGGCACTTGTCTTCACCCCGCCGGACGGGCCCGTTTCGCTCGCCAACCATTACGCCTGGTGGAATTACGTGCCGGGTGCCGACTGGCGCCACCCCACCGGCCCCGACAGCTCCATCGAGGGCCGCGGCCAGGAACCCGTCGTGCAGATCGCCCATGAGGATGCAGCCGCCTTCGCGGCGTGGGCCGGCAAACGACTTCCCACGGAGGCCGAATGGGAATTCGCCGCCCGGGGCGGGCTTGCCGGAAACCTCTACCCATGGGGCGACACGTTTCAGCCGGAAGGTCGTCCGATGGCCAACACCTGGCAAGGCGGTTTTCCATCGGGAAACACGCTGCGTGATGGGTATGCCGCCGTCGCCCCCGTGGGCCGTTTTCCACCGAATGCCTACGGCCTGCACGACATGTCGGGAAACGTCTGGGAATGGTGCTCCGACTGGTACCGGCACGACACCTATGCCACACGCCGTGCCTCCGGAGGGCCCGTGCGCAATCCGCAGGGCCCGCCGGACAGCTTCGACCCCCAGGAGCCCCACGAAAGCAAACGGGTGCTGCGGGGCGGTTCCTTCCTCTGCTCGGAACACTACTGCGCCCGCTACATCGTGGGCACGCGCGGCAAAGGCGAGCCCTCGAGCGGCTGCAACCACATCGGCTTCCGGTGCGTGCGATCACCGTAAGCAGGGCTCCCGCACGCTTATCGCGCTACCGCTTCATCAGCTTCTTCAGGCCCGCGAGCGTGCGCGTGTTGGCGATGTCCGCGGCCTCGAGGCCGGCGCGGCGGGCCTGGAGGATGCCGCACCGCATCACGTCGAGGCCGCGCGTGGAGTGGGCGTCGGTGGAAATCACGATCTTCACCCCCGCTTTCTTCGCGGCCGCGGCATGATGCTCGTTGAGATCGAGCCGCCAGGGATTGGCGTTGATCTCGAGGAACGTCCCCGTTCGTGCCGCCGCGTCGATGACCGCCTCCATGTCGACGTCGAAGGGCGGGCGGCGGTTGATCAACCGGCCGGTGGGATGGCCGATCACGCTGACATGGGGATTCTCGATCGCCTCGATGATCCTCGCCGTGATCCGTTCCCGTGGCTGCTGCTGGCCGTAATGCAGACTGGCCACCACCCAGTCGGCTTGCTCGAGCACGTCGTCGGGGAGGTCGAGCCCCCCCTTCTCCAGCATGTCGACCTCGATGCCCTTGAGCACCACGATGGGCGGCCGGCCAGCTTCGGCCAGACTCTCGTTCAGCTTGTCGATCGCATCCCATTGCTTCAACAGCCGACGCTTGTCGAGACCGTGGGCCATGGTCACCCGCTGGCCATGATCGGTGATCGCGATGTAGCGGAGGCCACGGGCCAGTGCCGCACGGACCATCTCCGCCAGCGTATCCTCGCCGTCCGTGGCGGTGGTGTGCATGTGCAGGTCGCCCCGGATGTCGGCCAACTCGACCAGCTCGGGAAGTTCGCCCCGCTCGGCTTGTGCGATCTCGTCCCTCCCCTCCCGGAGTTCCGGGGGCACCCACGCCAGCCCGACGGCCGCGTAGACATCCTCCTCCGTCGTCCCCGCGACGAACGCCCCCCTGCCGGGCTTGCCGGCGTCCTTGCTCTCCGGGGCGATTTCGTAGACGCCGTACTCGTTGACCGTCAGCGACAATTCGCGCGCCCGGGAGCGCAGCCGCACGTTGTGCTCCTTCGATCCTGTGAAATACTGCAAGGCCGCCCCGAACGAGCCGTGGGCGACGACACGCAGGTCGATCTGGATTCCCTTCGGCCCCCGCACGCTCGTCTTCGTGTCTCCGCGGAGCAAGACCGCCGACGTTTCCTTCCATGCGTGGAGGCGGTCCATGACCGCAGCCGATGCGTCGCTGTCCACGACGAAATCGAGATCGCCCACCGTCTCGCGTCCCCGCCGCCAGCTGCCGGCCCCTTCGATCCGCCGTACTTCCGGACAGCCGCGCATCCAGACGAGCACCTCCTGCACGATCTGGTCGGCCTCCTGCCACAGGAGGCGAGCGTGTTCGGGATCCTTGGCGAAGGCGATGTTCTCCAGGATCGTGGCCTGTGTCTTGGCCCCGAATCCCTTCACATGCTCGACCCGACCCTCGCGGCACGCCCGTTCCAGCGACTCCAGCGAATCGATGCCCAACTGGTCGACCAACAGCTTCACTTTTTTCGGTCCAAGCCCGGGCACCCGCATGAGCTCGAACACCACCGCCGGCACTGCCTTCCGCAGTTCGGCGAGCAGCGGCAACTCGCCCGTGTCGAGCAGTCCCGCGATCTTTCCGGCCAGATCCGCTCCGATTCCCTCGAGGTCCGTCAGCGTCCGGCTGGAATCGGCCCGCACGGAGGCCAGTGGCTCGACCATGCCGCCGATCATCCGGGCCGCATTGCGGTAGGCCCTGACCCGGAAGACGTTGTCTCCTTGGTACTCGAGCAGATCCGCAACCTGTTCGAAGGCTGCGGCGATGTCGGCATTGGTCACGGCGATTCCCGGTCCGAGGACCTCGTGCCGACGGCCCCGGCGTCAGGGCGACGTCCGGCTGACGAGGCTGCCGTATCGTAGCAAGCCGGTCACTGCACGCGACCGGGCAGGGCGGCGGTCGGGTAGGCCGAGGGGCGTGCCGGCGCGAACGGATAGGCCGTGGCACCAGGCTGCCACGAGGTGGTATGGCCCGTGGGCTCGAGCAGCTTGGGGAACGCGCCGGTTGCGGCTCCGGGGCCCACGCCGGGCAGGACCGGCATGCCGTTGCTGCCGCTCGTGCTCGTGCCTCCATTGAGGCCGCTTCCGGTGCCGTTGCCGCTTCCGCCGAAGGGCGTAAGAGCCGGTGCCGGGGTGCCGTTGGCGGGCGTCCGCGTCTGCGGCGTCGCCGGCCCGGAAACGCTCGGCCCGGTAGTGGCCTGGGACTGCGTGGAGCCTGCCGCGCCGGCACCATTCCCGGCCGGCGTCCGCTGCAGATCCGGAATCGGCCGAAGCGACGGCGTCGGCGACAGTGTCGGCGGAGCGGTCGGCTGCGGCTGCACCGCCGACGGTGCGGGGACCGCATAGGTGCCGCTCTGAGGCACGACCGGCTGTTGGAAGGCAGGCTGCTGATACGCAGGCTGCTGGTACACGGGCTGCTGCAGGCCCTGCTGCGGAACCATGGCAGGCGCGAGCGCGGGGGCGCCGATGGTCTGCGGCTGACCGGGCTGGATCAATTGCTGCGGCACGTCGGCGCCTGCGGCCCCCCAGGCCTGCGGGGTCGTCTGCACCGTCGATGCAAACGGGCTCGTTGCGGCACCGGCCGATGCCGGTGTCATCATCGGGGCCGTCGTCGCTCCGGGCGTTCCGTAGGTGCCCGCCGCCGAATAGCCGGGCTGCATCTGCACGTACTTGGTCGAATAGACCGCCCGATACTGCGTCACCGGCACGTTGACCGCCTGCTGCACGTACTGGGTCACCTGCTCCATGCACTCCCGTGGGCAACCCGTGCAGGGATCGATCTCGCTCGACGGCTTGTAGCTCGTCACCGGGACGCACTGGTATTGCGTGCGGTAGGTGGTCTCGGGCACGTAGCTCACCTGCTGCACGGGCACGACGACGGGCGGTGGCGGCGCTGGAATCGGTGCCGCCACCGGCGCGACGATCGGCGCAGCGATCGGCGCCACGGCGTAGGCCGCCGGCGCCTTCCGGCAGCCCGCAAAGAGCTCGGACAGGCAGCACTGCGCCGCACACGGAGTCGGCATCGCAGTGGAGGCGATACCCGCCACCAGCACGGCGATAAACGGACGGCAGATTCTCATCGCACACTCCTGAAGCTCGGTAAGCCGACCGGCCGGATGTTCCGGACCGATCTTCATCTTCCCTAGCCTAGGTTGCGCTCTGGTGCGCCTGCGCAAGAAAATCCATCTGCCGAATCATGAATTTCCAACCGGCCGACGGCACGACCCGCACCGTCGTTACGACCGTCATCGAACGACCCGACGGAAGACCTCCGAACGCGGGCTTCAAACCGGTCATACAGGTCCAACAACGACTCGCGGAGATTGCCACCATGCCCGGCAAACGCCTCCTCGACATCGATCGGGCCGATCAGGCGACCGTGCCAAAGGCCCGCTTCCGGAAGGCTGCGGACAATTGAATGCAGGAGCGCCGAGCTCGTGACGGTGCGAACGAGCACTGGCAGGTCGCCACCGCGATGCGACGTCACGAGCAGCCTGCAGCGAAGGCGCCGGGCGACCAGCCGCAGGAGCAGCCGCGTGGGAAGGCCGAGGCACTCCCAACCGTCGACGCAGACCGTGGCATCGCCCCCCGCACCACGCATCGCTTTCCAGACGGATACGGCGTCACGCCACGAACGCAGGCGGATGCGCGACGATCGGCCTCCGCGCCGGGCGATCTCTTCGGAGAGGTGGACGAGCAACGTCGACTTGCCGCTGCCGTGCGGGCCGACGATCGCGGCCGTCCCACCGAGGCGATCCAGCCGCTCGATCAACAGGCCCACGTCGACGCGGCTTCCCGAGGCATCGCGTGAATCGATGCAGCCTGGCCTCGTGAACCGCGTCGAAAAAGGATTCGATGCCGGGTGGTCCATCCGTCAGCTTCCTGAAGAAGGGACGCGGGCGGGCGGAATGCGGCCGACCGTGAAGACGTGCTCCGACACGAAGTCCCGCGAGCCATCAAAAAACAACCGCACGCGGACGCACCAGCGGATCTTGACGACCACCCCCTCGTAAGACAGCGGGCTCCACGGCAGCGGCGTCGAGAAGGCCCCGCTTGTCGCCGCCGGCGGCAGCAGGGACTGGTCGGTGATGCGCTGGAAAAAATGGACGCCCATGTCCTCCTCCCCCTTTCCCTCCGTATACCAGAGGACGGAGTGCTCGATCGCACGGATTCGCTCGCCGTCGCAGCCGTCGATCCGATACCGGACGGCGAGTTGTTCACCGGGCTCGTGCTGACGCTGGGGGCGACCGAACTGCACGTCAACTCTCGGGGCGACAACGCCGCGATCAGCCCGCCTGTTCATCGTGGGTTCTCCGTCGTCCGCGACGCGGTCTCGTCGACAGGAATGGGGTCGGGCCTCTCTCGCGCGGCGGCCTCCGGGGAGAAAATGACCACCGGAAACACGCGGGTGAACGCGGGCCAACGCTCGGGTGTGCCGCGGACAACGAGCCGCCAACGGACCGCGTTGTGTGCCGAGGTGAAGGAATGCATCGCGTCGGCGGGAATGTCGACGACGGCACGGGTTTCAAATCTCGATTGTGGCTCCGCGTTCACGCCACGAAACTCCGCCACCGGCCGCCTCCAGACGACCAGTTGCTCCGTGCGCGTGTCGGTCCCCTGACGAAAGGTCGCCTGCTCCTCAAGTTCGAGGGACAGGGCGAGCGACCGCAACGTGCCGCCGCCCCCCTGCGCCAGCAGCACGTCGTACCGCGATCCCGGAACCAATGGATGATCCGAAATCTCGAGCTGTGTCGGCCCGATCGCCGTCGCCAGCACGAGACTCCTCACGAACAGGGCGATGCCGCCGATTCCCACCCCGACGAAGGGCACCAACAAGGCCAACAGCCACAGGTCCGTCTTTCCGCCGATCAGATCAAAGCCGGCACCGACGGCGAGCACGACCACGACGGCGTTCCACAGCAGGGCGAACAGGCCGAACCCGACCAGCGTCCAGTTCTCGGGACTTTCGATCGGCAGCCGGTACCGCAGGATCGTGCCCGGCGAATTCACCAGATCGTCCCAGACCGGCACCGCCGGATAGCCCGGGGCCGCAGGCGTCGGTTGCGCGAGCGGATCGAGCAATTCGGAGAGACCAGCCGAAGCGGCGAGATGCTCCTCTGACTTCCCCCAGGACCGCAGACCGCGAAGAAGCCCCGTTCCGCCGATGAGCACCAACGCCCCTGGCAGGAGCAGCGACAGCAGCCAGAGCCACCAGTTGTAGCCCCGCTTGAGCACCACGATCCGCGGCGCGGCCGGGTCGTACCAGCAGTCCGTCTCGGCCCCCAATTTCCATGCGTCCAATCGGCGCAGAGCCGTTTCCCGCAGCGCGGTGTTCTCGCCGACAGTGCCTTGGCTCCAGGACTCCCGTTCGATTCCGTCGACCGCGTAGCGAAGCAACAGGCAGGGCCGCCAGCTCGACATCACCGTCCCCGGCGGGTCGGCAACCGTCGTTCGGGCGAGCCCCTTCGCGAGAATCGTGCCCCGCGCGTGACGGAACTCGTGGTTGAGCCTCCACTCCGGAGCCGCCACGCCGAAGACGAGCAACGCGCCGAAAAACAGGCCCGCCGCCAGCAGCGTGCCGTGGAACAGGCCGTCGCCGAAGACTCCCCACTCGCGGGAGCCGGTCTGCCTGTGGCCGCGCTTCTTGGCATAAAACTGCGGCAGCCTCACGGTCATTCTCCAACCGGCCGACGAGCCGACGTCCGCCTCCGTCGAGGAAGGTGCGATCCGCATCCCCGACGTCGCCCGTCTCCGGCATCGACGTCATCAGGCCTGGCCGCAGGTTTCTTCGCGTCGTTCCGCACCTTGCAACCGCTGCTCAGCCGTTCCTGCCACCGCCTCGCGCAACGACCGCGGCCCGGTGGAGCCTGCCGGCACGGCGGGACTGCTGCGGTAAAAGCCGATCTTTTCCAACGCACGATAGACCTCTTCCAGCGTTTTTTCACCGAAATTGGAGATCGAAAGAAGATCGGCTCTGGTGCAGTTGAGCAGGTCGTGCACCGTGAAAATGCCTCTTTCTTCGAGGCAATTCGTGGTGCGGACTGAGAGTCCGATCTCCGCCGTACTCATTTCGAGTTTTTCGGCCATTTCATCCGACTGGGTGAGATTCTTGTATGGAATCCGCGGCATGGGTTCCCTCCCGTGCAAAGCGTTGTGGAAGCGTTAGCAGACGTCCGTGAAGACGCCCGGGCCGATTCCCGACCACCATCGAATATAATCGACATGGTTGGAATCCG
>JBJTSM010000037.1:0-2613 GCA_046076685.1 Planctomycetia bacterium
AGACCGATGTAACCCTCGGCATCGAGTTCGTACGGCATGCGGGTGACTCCTGGCAGGTTGAACCCGGCGTTCTCGGGATAGAACTCGTGGATCAGGAACAGCGGGATGGCAGAGACGACATGCAGGCTGGCCGCAATTCCCAAAAAGGTCGCCGTGCAGTGCGGGGCCAGGGGCACATAGTAGGCCTCGGCCAGCGTCGCGATCTTCTTCATCTGGCTGATGCCGCCGGTGTGGCAGCAATCGGGCTGCAGGATGTCGATGCACCGCTCCTGGAGGTAGGGGATCACCTCGTAGATCGTGCGGTCGCGTTCGCCGGTGGCCAACGGGATGTCGATCTTCTCCTTCAGCCGCTTGAAGATCTCGATGTTGCCGGGCACGCCGGGCTCCTCGATGAACATGACATCGTAGGGTTTGATCGCGGCGGCCAGCAGGATGAGCGTGGCCGGCGGCACCGCCGAGTGGGCGTCGAACATCACGGCGCCCTTGGGGCCCACCTTGTCGCGGGCCCACTTGATCCTCTCGAGCATCGCCTCGACGTCGGCCGGGGTGGCCGCGTGCGGGTAGGGCCCGCCCGGCGCCACCTTCTGCGCCTGGGGTGTGTGGTAGACGCGGATCCGGTCGCGGGTCGGGCCGCCCAGCAGCCGGTAGACGGGCGTGTTCCAGAGCTTGCCGGCGATGTCCCAGAGCGCGATGTCGATACCCGCCATGGCGTGGATCAGGATCGCGCCGCCGCGGATGTCTCGGTGCGCCCGGAACATCTTCTGCCAGAGGTGCTCGATTCGCGTCGGGTTCTCGCCGTCGATCAGTTCGAACAGCGACTCGACGCAGACCTTGCCGACGCGTGGATCGGTGCCCTTGACCTCGCCCCAGCCGTCGATGCCATGGTTCGTCTCGATCTTGACGTAGACGAGCGGACCGACCCAATAGGTCTTGAGCCCTGTGATCCGGATGCTCGAGGTCCGGTCGGCCACCTGTGCGCCCGCCGCATCCTCCGCCGCGACAGCATGGTTCGCGACCGCGAATCCGGCAGCCGCGGCCGTGCCAAGCGAATGAAACAGGTCGCGCCGTCCGAAGAGCGGCGACAGGTTGCGGGGCGGGATGGGGCCTGCCATGGCGTTGGCTCCGGGAAGCGACGGGGCGATCGAGCGTGGGACAACATACCAAGGGCCACCTCACGCAGGCCACGGGCAGGCCACCGCGTCAAACCGGGGGCGGCACGGAGGCGATCCAGCCTTCGAGCGGGTCGAGATCGGGCGGCAGGCCGTAGTCGGGCAGCGTCGCCGCGTGCAGCGCCTGCAGGCCGCAGATCACGGCGTCGAGCAGGTCGCCACCGCCATCGGCGAGCACCCGTCGGCTCCAGGCCGGCGTGATCTCGAGCCGCACGGCCAGCCCCGCCTCGGCGGCCACCAGGGCCCGCAGGATCGTGCGGCGGTTGGCGGCCCGCTCGGGCGTCTGGCTCGCCGCGGCGTCGCTCTTGTACGACGTGCGGCAGATCTTCCTGGCCGTGAAGCCCGGATAGGCCTCCAGGGCGATCCGGGCGTCGCTGGCGATGCGGTCGGCCGCGCCGGCGGGAGGGTGCCGGTGTGCGGGAAACATGAGCCCCGCGGCGAGCATCCTGCCGATACCGGCGTGCATCATCCAGGCGACCGGCGGGTTCGTCCAGCGCATCGCGGGGCTCGATCCGGCCGGCCTGTCGGCCCGGCGCCAGGCGAACTTGTCGCCGCTGGGCCGGCCGTCGCACCAGCGGCGAAACGTGTCGCGAAGCGTGCTTCGCGGCTGCGCGCAGTAGAACCGCACGAACGCCTGCCAGTCGTCGGGCCAGCCCTCGTGCGCAATGAGCGGCCGCGGCTGGCCGAACGGCAGGTCGAAGCCGCCGAGCCACGGCCCACGCTCCTCGAGGAACGACTCGTAGGCCCCCAAGCTCGCGAGGCCGCGGATCTCCTCGAGCCGATAGACGGGCAGCGGGGCCGCAGGCAGCCAGCGGCCCACGGCCACCGTGATCGGCTTTTTGGCCGACGGGGCCGACGTGAAATCGACGCCGAGCACGAGGTCGCCGTCGCGGCGCGGGGGCTGCCGGCTCACTTCGCGAACGGTCGGCTGCTCGAGGCTGCGGCCGCGGGGAAGTCGGCGGGAACCGGCAGGCTCACCGTGCCCGTCGCCGCCCACTCGGCGCCGCGGGCGAGCGTCGTGATGAAGCCCACGCATTCCTGCGAGTCGGTGCCATGCCCCATCGGCGTGTGGAAGACGCGACCCTTGCCATACTGGATCGTCATGATCATCGGCTCGTGCCGCTTCGTTTTCTCCGAATAGGCCGTGGCGAGCACCTCCATCTTTTCGGCGGGGCCGCGGAGGCTGTCGTAGAGCTCGTCGCGGGTGTGCATCCAGGTGGCCGGCATGCCCTTCGTGACGGGGTGCGCCGCGTCACGGACGATGATGGCAAACTCCGACTGCGGGCCATGGCTGCCGCCCGGGCCGGCGGCCGTGTCGCGGACGAGCTTGCCGTCGTCGGTGTAGTAGACGAACGGCCCGCTCTTCTCGTTGCGGCCGCCCCAGCCGCCCAGGCCGATCATCTGGTTGTAGGCGGCCCATTCGGGAAACGAGTTGTCGGCCGCA
>JBJTSM010000038.1:0-5227 GCA_046076685.1 Planctomycetia bacterium
GTTGCGACGCGTGCCCGAGCAGCCTGACACCGGCGGCTCCCGCCGGACGCGGCGGACCTGCGGGATACGCGGGCCGATAGCGTACCCTTGGCATTTCCCCCCCTGCAACGTGCGGCCCCAAAAGCCGCGCCGGCCCGCGGCGCACGCCCTCGCCGGTGCGGCCGCCTACCGCCACTCGTCGATCAGGTTGGCCACGAGCGCCGTCCAGCCCGTCTGATGGCTCGCCCCCAGGCCGGCGGCGGTATCGCCGTGGAAATACTCGTAGAACAGCAGCTCGTCCCGCCACCGCGGATCGTCGCGAAACAGGGGCACGTCACCCCACACGGGCCGGCGGCCCGCGCCGTCGGCGAGAAAAATGCCGGTCATCCGCCGGGCGATGTCGTGGGCCATGTCACGAAAGCCGATCGGCCGGCCGGCCGACGCGGGCGTCTCCAGGCAGACGTCGGGCCCGAAGGCGGTGCCCAGCTTGCGGAGCGACTCGATGATCAGGAACGTCGTCGGAAACCAGATCGGCCCCCGCCAGTTGGAGTTGCCCCCCTTGAGCTTCGTCTCCGATTCGGCCGGCTCGTAGCCCACCCGCCGCCCGTCGAGCACGAAGGGCTCCCGCTCGTGCTTCTTCGAGAGCGAACGCACCCCGTGCGGCGCGAGGAACTCCTCCGGGTCGTGCAGCCGCCCGAGCAGCCGCGTGAGCTGCGCGAAATTCATGATCGTGAGCAGGTGCGTGGTCGAGCCGTCGGCCTGCGGCACCCGCTGGATCACGTTGGCCACCATGTCCGACCGGTTGCTCAAGAACCAGGCGAGGTTCGCGGAGAATTCCCGGAAGGGCGCGATCCAGGCCGCCTCGAGCCGCTCGACGGCGAACATCGGGATCAGCCCCACGAGCGAACGCACCCGAAATTTCTGGTAGCGGCCGTCGGCATGCCGCAGCACGTCGTAGAAGAAGCCGTCGTCCTCGTCGAAGAGGGCGTAGTCGCGGCGGCCCATGTGCTTCATCGCGTGCGCGATGTAGGCGTAGTGCTGCAGGAACTTCGAGGCCATGCTCTCGTAGACGGGATTCTCCCGGGCGAGTTCCAGCGAAATCCGCATCATCGTGAGGCAGAACATGCCCATCCAGCCGGTCGCGTCGGACTGCTCGAGCGCCGAGCCGTCGTCGTTCTGCTCGCTGCGGTCGAAGATGCTGATGTTGTCGAGGCCGAGAAAGCCCCCCTCGAACACGTTGTTCCCCTCGCGATCGACCTTGTTGACCCAGCTGGTGAAATTCAAGAGGAGCTTGTGGTAGCACCGCTCCAGCCACGCGCGATCCTTGCGGCCGTGGAGCCGGTTTTCCATGTTGTAGACCCGCCAGACCGCCCAGGCATGCACCGGCGGGTTCAGGTCGTTGAACTCCCACTCGTAGGCCGGCAGCTGCCCGCTGGGATGCTGGAACTGCTCGAACAGGAGGAACCAGAGCTGGTCCTTGGCGAACTGGGTGTCGACCAGCGCGAAGGGGATGCACTGGAAGGCGAGATCCCAGGCCGCGAACCAGGGATACTCCCAGGTGTCGGGCATCGACAGCACCCGCAGCGAGTTGAGGTGCCGCCAGTGCTGGTTGCGGATCGTGCGGCGCGACGCCGGCGGCGGATTCTCGGGGTTGTCGCCGTCGAGCCATTTTTCGACGTCAAAGATGTAGTTCTGCTTGGTCCAGAGCAGGCCCGCCAGAGCCCGCCGCTGCACGTGCCGCTCGTCGGCCGTGGCGTCGGGGGGCGCCAGCTGCTCGTGGAAGATGTCGGCCTCCGCCCGCCGCGTGGCCATGGTGGCGTCAACGAATGTGGCCAGCCCGGCATCGGCCACCGTGCCGGCACCGGCGGCCCAGTCGGCGGCGACCGCATCGGGCGACCGATCGGTCAGCAGCAGGTGCATGACGGCGGAGCCGCCCGGGGGCACGACCCAGCGTCGCTGGACGCAGAGCTTCGTGCCGCTCGCCGCGGGATTGACGGCCGACCGCTCGCCCTTGCAGAGCAATCGGTGGAAGGCGTCCTTCGTGAACCGCGAGCGGCTGGCGTTGCCCGGGCCGTAGACGACAGGCCCGTTGGTCTCGTTGTCGGTCGCCAGCACGGCCGCGTCGGCGGCCGCGGCGAAAAGCCGGCGGGTCCCGAGCCGACCGTCCCCGGGGATCCGCGGATCGAGCTGCATGGCTTGGTCGTCGGCCTCCAGGCAGAGCAGGCCGGCGGGGGCGGCCACCGTGCGGATCACGGGCTGCGGGAGCGGCCGCGGCCCCCACGACCAGGTGTTGCGAAACCAGAGCGTCGGCAACAGCTGGAGCGGTGCCGGGTCGGGGCCGCAGTTCGTGGCCGTGATCCGGATGGCGATCTCCTCGGGCGTGACCTTCGCGTATTCGACGAGGATGTCGAACCAGCGGTCGTCGGCGAAGACGCCGGTGTCGACAAGTTCGTACTCCGGCCCCTGACCTTGGCGGCGTTGGTTTTCGGCCACCAGTTGCTCGTAGGGAAACGCCCGCTGCGGGTAGCGGTAGCGGAGGCTCATGAAGGAGTGCGTGGGGGTGTTGTCGACGTGGAAGTAATACTCCTTCACGTCCTCCCCGTGGTTGCCCTCGAAGGAGGCGAGGCCGAACAACCGCTCCTTGAGATGCGTATCACGTTCATTCCAGAACGTCGGCGCAAAGCACAGCAGTTGAAACCGGTCGCAGATGCCCGCGATGCCGTCCTCCCCCCAGCGGTAGGCCTTCGACCGGGACATGCCGTACGGGAGATGCCGCCAGGCGTCGCCGTCCGCGGAGTAATCCTCCCGAACCGTGCCCCAGGCCCGGTCCGAGAGGTAGGGCCCCCAGCGCCGCCAGCCGTGGCTGTCGTCGGTCACGGTGCGGAGCCGGTCGGCCTCGGGATTGGGATGGAGTGGCGGCATGGTCGTGAAGGTCTGGGCTGCGGGTCGTGCCGCGTAAAATGATTGCACAGGATTGGTGGCGGAAACAGGCGGAGCCGGCCGGTGGCGGTCGATCCAGCCCGAAGATAACGTGCACGGTGCCGTCTGGAGTCGGCTGGCAATGATCGGTTGGTTCCGAAAACGAGGCGTTTTTTCGCGGCGGCCGGCGGCTGCCGCGGGTCCTCGGCCCACCTTTGGCCAGGGGCTCGAGCGGCTGGAAGGGCGGGCCATGATGGCCGCCGACCAGCTCTCGATGGACGAAGTCGAGGTGCTGCTCGATCGGGCCAGTGCCGCCAGCCCCAGCACCGACGCCATCATCGCCGTCGTCGACCGCTCCGGAAAAATTCTCGGCGTGCGGACGGAGTCTGACTTCGCGGGTCTGACGGACGCGCAGCTGTCGTTCGCCATCGACGGCGCGGTCGCCAAGGCCCGCACGGGCGCATTTTTCTCCAACGGCCAGGCGATCCTCGCGTCACGCACGGTCAGCCACATCAGCCAGAGCACGATCACCCAGCGGGAGATGCAGGCGAATCCCGCGAGCGCCGACCCCACCCTGCAGGGCCCCGGCTACGTGGCGCCGGTGGGGATCGGCGGCGAGTTTCCACCCGGCATCCTCCGCCAGCCGCTCGTCGACCTCTTCGCGATCGAGCACACCAACCGGGTGAGCGTGCTCAAGCCGGGTATCTCCCCGGCCGACCCGTTCGATCCGGCCAACTTCATCATCGACCGCCGGTCGTACTCGGCCCAGGTGGCCGGCACCTACGGCGCCGTGGGGTCGCAGGCCGGGCAGGGTCCGCAAGCGATCGCCCGCGGCATTTCAACCATGCCGGGCGGCCTGGGCATCTACCGCGGCAAGACGAACGAACTGATCGGCGGCATCGGCGTGTTCTTCCCCGGCCGGCCGGGTACGCCCGAGTTCGGAACCGCGACCGCCGAGCAGGCGTTCGTCGCTTCCGCAGGACAGACGCGAACGCAACGGCTCAATGCCCCGAAGGCGTTGGAAGCGGAAGTCATCGCCCTGACGGCCCTGCTGCCGGTCAACGTGGCGTCATTGCCACCGCTCACCGTCACGCTCACCCCGCAAGAATTGCTGGCTCGCGCCGGAGGCCTCGGCGCTCCCCTGCCGTTGTCGCTGGCACAGGCCCAGAATCTTGTCAACCGTGTGAATGCCGCCGCCGCGATCTACCTCGGCGGCATCGCCCTGCAGACCTTCGGGCCGCAGGCCGGACCGCTGGGTGTGCAGACGCTGTTCAACATCATCAACGCCCGGGGCTTCGGCACCGTGAACGGTGCTGATCGGCCGGTCGCCCCCGGCGGCGTGGAACTGCTCGCGGGCCAGGCCCAGCCCGACGGCTGGCTCGTGCCGGCGACGTCGAGCGTCCTCGTCGGCGGCCTGACCGCCGCCCAGGTGAAGCGGATCATCGACCAGGGCATCGCCCAGGCGACGAAGACCCGGGCACAGATCCGCGTGCAGCCGACGTTCGCCAAGATGGTGCTCGCCGTCGCCGACCGCGACGGCACGCTGCTCGGCGTCTACCGCATGCCCGACGCCACGGTGTTCTCGATCGACGTGGCCATGGCCAAGTCGCGGAACACCGCCTACTACGCCTCGGCCGACCTGCAACCGCAGGATCGCGTGGGCGCGGTGCCACTGGGCACAGCCTTCACCAACCGCACGTTCCGCTACCTGGCCGTGCCGAAGTATCCCTCCGGCAACGCATCGGCGGCGCCGGGGCTGTTCTCGATCCTCAACACGCCGGGCATCAACCCGCGGACCGGCCTCAACACCGGCCTGCCGCTCGCCGCGTCGCCGCTCGCCGCGGTGGCGTGGGGGTACCACGCGGCCAACCCGGAGCGGACCATGGCCATCTGGCGCTTCGAGTTCGTGGACCGGTTCACCGGCGGCGCCCACGACACGCCGGCATGGGCCATCCCAGCGGCCTTCTTCCCCGGCCTGTTCCCGGCGACCGCGATGCTCACGCTGCCGTGGTTCAACCTCTCGTGGCGCGCCGCGATGCGGTCGGTCCGCGCCGGCGGCCTCTCGGCCCTGCTGGTCGCGGCGACGGTGTTTCCGCTCGTGGGCTTCACCGTCCTCCGGGGGTCGTCACCCACCTACCTGCTTCCGCTCGCGGCCCCGCTCGCCGTGCTGGTCGCGCTGCCGCTGGCCCGCTGGGTCGACGGAAGCGTCGATGACCTCCCGGCCGGCGTCCGCCCGCCGGACGTCCGGGTGACGCTGGCGGTCGTCCTCTCGGTGCTGGCGCTGGGGCTTCCCGCGGCGGCGGCGGTCGCGGTGGCGCGCGGCCTGGCG
>JBJTSM010000039.1:0-3787 GCA_046076685.1 Planctomycetia bacterium
CACGAACAACTCCGGCATCCAATACCGCTCCAAGCACATCACCGACGACACCGCGAAGAACAAGTGGGTGGTCCGCGGCTACCAGCACGAGATCCGCAACGAAGAGACGTTTCCGAACGTGCCCGGCTTCATCTACGACGAGGGGGGCACGCGGCAGCGGATCTGCAACGTCGGCGAGCAGGGCACGTGGGAGGCCGAGGGGGGCAAGAAGACCGAGTCCACCGCGCTTGTCGACCAGGCGGCCTTCACCGACCTCATGAAGATCGACGACTGGAACGACGTCGTGATCCGGGCGGAGGGCAACCGCATCCGCCACTATCTCAACGGCCGGCTGATCCTCGACTTCACCGACAACGACCCCGCTCGGGCGCTTTCCAAGGGCGTGCTCGCGCTGCAGCTCCACGCGGGCAAGCCGATGTGGGCGGAATACCGCGACATCCGCCTCAAGCCGCTCTGACTCCCACGCAGCGGATAGGCACAGACCGTCAGTCTGCACAAGGGAGCCGGCCGGGTGGCTCGGGGACGAAAAGCTCTCTGTTCCATCCCCACACTCACGGCTCGCGGTCGGGCCGGCGCGGCTTGCGGCCGACGTCGGCGGCGCGCACCTCGCTGACGCTGTCGTGATCGAAGAGTGTCGGCGTGCCGTCCTGTGCCACGAACACGCCGACGCCGGCCCGCACGACCACCGCCTCGGGGTGATCCACGTCCACCGCCTCGCCGCTGACAAACCGAATCGAGAACGGCCGAAACGGCCTGCGATGCTGGAACGACCGGAGCGTGCGGTCAAAGTTGCCGGGCTGCATGGCCTGCGAATCTCCTGACGACGACGCGCCGTGCATGACGACACGGCTCCGCCAGAGTCTATACGGCCGTCCAGTTATCGTCAAACGCCGACCCGCGCCGCCTCCGCGCAGCGCGCATCTGCAGACTGGCAACCTGCACAAGGGCGGCCGTGCGGATGGCTCGGCTACGGAGAGAGATCACTCGCGCGAGGCTACGGAGAAAGCACATGGCCCCTGCCCGCGGACACCGTATCAGTGCCCTACCGGCCAGGAGAAGAGCCGGATGCGGTTGCCGTCGGGGTCGGCCGTGATCAGCTCCCGAAAGCCCTCCGGGTGGAGCTTCGGGGCCGTCACGTCGGCGTCGCTCTCCGCGAGCCGTGCATGCACCGCGTCGAGATCCACCACCTCGAAGCCCAGGCTCCAGCGGTGGCTCGCCTCCCCCGCCGACGGGCGGCTCAGGATGGCCAGCCGCGTGTCCCCCGCCTCGAAGAGCGCGTAGCCCTCGTCCACCACGCGGACGAGCACCCGCAGGCCCAGCACGTTGCGATACCAGGCGACGAGTTCCCCCCAGCGGGCGGTCCGCAGTTCCACACTGAAGAGGCTCGGGCGTTGGTGCAGGGTCATGGTGCCCGCGTTATACACGCCAGCCCCTTTTCCCCCGTGACCCCCCGTGGAAATCCCGCCTTCACGAAACGGCCCGCAGACCCGACAATCCCCGGTTTCCGGCCGCGGCTCCCCGCGGCCGCCCCCTTCCCCATAAGCCTCCCCAGAGCCGCACGTGTCACAGCCCACGGAACCTACGCCAGCCGGCCGCCACGTCGCCGCGGCGGCCGACACCCGCCCCGCCCCCGCCGGCGCCGCCGGCACCCGCGCGGCGCTCGAGAAATCCCGGCGCGACAAGCTCGACAAGCTCCGCGGCCTGGGCATCGACCCCTGGGGCCGGCGCTATGACGGCGCCGCGCCGATCGCAGAGGTCCGCCGCACGGGCGGCACGCTCGACCCGTCGCCCGACTTCGCCGGCGGCCCCACCGTCCGCGTGGCCGGCCGGATCATGCTCTTGCGCAACGCCGGCAGCCTCGTCTTCATCGACCTGGTCGACCGTACCGGCCGGATCCAGATCATGGTCGGCAAGAAGCAGATCGGCCCCGACGCCTGGAAGATCATCGACTGCCTCGACCTCGGCGATCTCGTGGGCTTCGACGGCCGGCTCGGCCATTCGAAGACCGGCGAGATGACGGTCTTCGCCACGCAGGTCGAGTTTCTCACGAAGTCGCTGGAGACGCCCCCGGACAAGTACCACGGCCTGGTCGACGCCGACCTGCGGCAGCGGATGCGCTACCTCGACCTGATCCACGGCGAGGGGGTTCGCGACCGGTTCGTGGCGCGGAGCCGGATCGTGGAGGCGGTCCGCCGCGTGCTCACCGCGCGGGGGTATCTCGAGGTGGAGGGTCCCACGCTGCAGGAGAGCGCCGGCGGCGCGGCGGCCCGGCCATTCCGCACCCACCACAACGCGCTCGACATGCCGCTCGTGCTCCGCATCGCACTCGAACTGCATCTCAAGCGGCTGCTCGTCGGCGGCCTCGAGCGGGTGTTCGAACTCGGCCGCGTCTACCGCAACGAGGGCGTGAGCCCGCGGCACAACCCCGAGTTCACGATGATGGAGGCCTACGAGGCCTACGGCGACTACTTCACGATGATGGATCTCACCGAGGCGATCTTCCTCGAGGCCGCAAAGGCCGCCGGCACGCCGACGCGGTTCGAGTGGATGGGGCACACGGTCGACCTCACGCCCCCCTTCCGCCGCGCGAAGTACGACGACCTCCTCGCCGAGGTGACCGGCTGCAACCCCGCCGATCCGGCGAGCGTGGCCGCGGAGGCGACGGCCCGCGGCATCGAGACGGCCGGCCGGCACCCCGACGTGATCAAGAGCGATCTCTTCGAGGCGACGGTGGAGAAGACGCTCTCGGGGCCCGTGTTCGTGATCGACTATCCCGCCGCCATCTGCCCGCTCACCAAGCGCAAGGCCGACGCTCCCCACGTCGCGGAGCGGTTCGAGCTCTACGTGGCCGGGATCGAACTGGCCAACGCCTACACCGAGCTCAACGACCCCGACCTCCAGGAGGAGCTCTTCCGCACGCAGCTGGCGGGCCTGGCCCAGGAGGAGTCGATGGCCCGCATGGACACCGACTTCATCCGGGCCCTGCGGCACGGCATGCCCCCGGCCGGCGGCCTGGGCATCGGCATCGACCGGCTCGTGATGTTTCTCACCGGCTCCCCGTCCATCCGCGACGTGATCCTCTTCCCCATCCACCGCCCCCACGCCGAGAGCTGATCGCTCAAAAAGGGGACATTCTGCTTTTTGGTCCCCCGTCCATTCGCAGCGAGCGAGAGCGGAAAAAGCAGAATGTCCCCTTTTTGTCCGGAACGCCCACGATGTACAAACTCCTCCTCTGCTGGCGGTATCTCCGCACCCGCTGGATCGCGCTGGTCTGCGTGGCCAGCGTGATGCTCGGCGTGGCGACGATGATCGTCGTGAATGCCGTGATGGCCGGCTTCGCGCACGAGATGCAGACGCGGATCCACGGCATCCTCTCCGACCTCGTCTTCGAGAGCCACTCGCTCTCGGGATTCCAGGATCCGAAGTGGCACATGGAGGAGATCGCCCGCGCCGGCGGCGGTGACATCGCGGGCATGACGCCCACCGTGGCGGTGCCCGCCATGCTCAGCTTCCAGGTCCGCGGCCAGTGGCTCACGCGGCAGGTGATGTTCATCGGCATCGACGAGGCCACACACAGCCTCGTGAGTGACTTCGGCAGCTACCTGCAGCATCCGGAGAACCGCCGCCGGCTCTCCTTCGCCCTCCGCGACGGCGGCTACGACACCTTCGACAGCCAGACGGAGGGACGGTCCGGCGACGATGGGCCCACCCGGCCCGCGATGGAGGATGCCGGCTGGCCGCACCGGCGGATGCGGGTGGCCCGCGAAAAGCTCTGGCGGGAGAAGAC
>JBJTSM010000040.1:0-3901 GCA_046076685.1 Planctomycetia bacterium
TTTGCGGCCAAATTTCCGAGGGAGAAAAATTTTTTGTGGGATCGGGGGTGGGGCCGCTAACTCTTTCAAGAAGAGGGTGTTCCCCAATTCTGCGACGGCCGGCTCGGCTTTTTCGCCTGCTGCCCGCGCCACGATCCTTCATGAGCATCCGCTCCCGTCATTTTTAGCCGTTTTTCGCACTTTTCTCGTCCTTTTCGCAGGAGAATTCGTCATGAAAATCGTCCTGAGCATCCCCAGCCCGGCCCGCCCCACCGCACGGACCGCCGCCTTCACGTTGGTTGAGCTCTTGGTCGTGATCGCGATCATCGGCACGCTTGTCGGCCTGCTCCTGCCGGCCGTGCAGGTCGCCCGTGAGGCGGCGCGGCGGAGTTCGTGCAGCAACAACCTCAAGCAGCTGGGACTGGCACTGCACAACTTCGCCGACGGCCAGAAATGCTTCCCGCCGGGGAATTACTTCGGCAATCAGGCCTTCCAGTACAGCTGGATCGCGGGGATCTTGCCGCATATCGAGGCATCCGACACCTACAACAATCTCGACTGGAAAAACGTCTGGAAGATGACGGGTGGAGCGCAGCTTGGCATCGACAACAACGGAAGTTCCGCCAATCAGACCGCCATCCAGCAGTTCCGTTCTTCGATGCTCGTCTGTCCGTCGAGCCCGATGCCTCTCGTCAGGAAAAGCGCCTATGCAGCGAACGGCCACATCACGGCCAGTTATGCCGGTGTGGCCGGTTCGAGCGACAAGGTCTTCAAAACGACGTTGACGGAGAACAACTACGACACGGCCAATCGCTGCCCCGAAGGTACCAACAGAACGACCCCGGCCGATGTATGCCGCTGCTCAAACGGCGTGCTGAGCCCACCCTACGACAACGCCGGCTTGAATGCCGTCATCAGTGCCGTGAACGCCTCTGGCGGCACGTCCGGCCCGCTGCATAACCAGGGACTGAAGCTGTCGCGCATCACCGACGGCCTGTCGAAGGTGCTCATGGTCGGAGAACAGTCGAGTTGGGGGATCGACTCCAGCGGCGCCCAAAACGAATGCCGCTCAGGCGGTCATTTCGGCTGGGCGGCGGGTGGCTATATGGACGCGAATAACGAAGGACGCCTCAGCAATATCTCCAAGGTCGTCTTTCCAATCGGCACTTTGGCGTGCGACAAACCATACGTCGGTGTGTCGAACATCGACAACCGCATCGCCTTCCGGTCATCGCATGGCGGCGGGGCACAGTTCGCGTTTGCCGATGGCTCCGTGACCTGGCTGGATCAATCGATCGACATGACGATCTACAAGATGCTGGCGATCCGCGACACGAGCGGCGGCTCGGTGCAGAAGGTGATGCCATGAGACGCCGCCGGGATGCTGCGGCCTGTCTGCTCGGCGTGAGCGTGATCTGTCTGCTGGCGGCGGGGTGCGGTGGCCGCAAGGACATGGGCCGCGTATCGGGCACGGTCACCTTTCAGGGCAGGCCGGTTGCCGACGCGGTGCTGCGGTTCACCCCGAAAGATAGGTCTCCGGGCATGGCCAGGACCGACGCCGCGGGCCGCTACACCCTCAACACGCTCCGCAAGGGAGACGGCGGATTCGCGGGCGTTGCTGTCGTCACGATCACGCCCTGGGTCGAACCGTTTATCGAACGGGCCGATGATGCGATCACGGGTCGCAAGCCCCCGCCAGAGCCGCCGCGGCCCGACATCCCGGCCCAATTCCGCACGGCCGCCACGACACCGCTCACCGTGGAAGTCGTAGCCGGCAAACGGAACGTGTTCGACTTCGAGCTTTCGACGGTTGAAGGCTCCAAGTAGGCCGCAGTTCCGCGGAAGCGGCGGCCTCGCCGGAAGGGGCTGTGCCGACTACCATTGAGGGGTGTTAGTCGCGAAATCCGTCGATCATTTTCATCCATCCCGAGTTTTTTCCATGACGCACAGAAGCCCGCAGCCCAGGGGACCGTTGGTGTTCACGGCGGAGGCAGCCGTCGGGCTGCTCGCGGTTCTCGTCGCCGGCATCGTCGGCTGCGCGGGCCCCGCCGCGCCGACGGCACCCGCGGCCGCAGCACGGTCGACGACACCAGCGGCCAGCACGCCCGCGGCCGCCGTCGCCCCGTATGAGTGCCCCTTCACCGAGGCCACGATCGCCATCGACGGCACGCCCGACGAAGACGCCTGGCAAGACGCCCCCACGATCGACAACTTCTCGATGCCCTGGCTCGGCCGCGACAACAAGCCCGCCGCGAAGGCCACCCGCGCCAAGATCCTCTGGGATCGCGAAAACCTCTACATCAGCGCCGACCTCGACGACTCCGACCTCTACGCCGACGTGGCCGAGCACGACGGCCAGATCTGGGACAACGACGTCTTTGAGGTGTTCCTCAAGCCGTCCACCGAGAAGCCCGCCTACTACGAGTTTCAGGTCAACGCGAAGAACACGCAGTTCGACTGCTTCATCCCGCGCCGCGGCCACGTGGGCCGGTTCCGGCGGATGCACCAGTTCGGCATCGAGTCGGCCGTGTCGCTCAAGGGCACGCTCGACAACTGGGCCGACACCGACAAGGGCTGGTCGGTCGAGATGCGGATCCCATGGACGGGCTTCATGCACACCGGCGGCCGGCCCGAGCCGGGCGACGAATGGCGGTTCGCCCTCTGCCGCTACGACCACGACGTGGGCCGCGAACAGCCCGAACTTTCCACGTCGGCCCCGCTCTCGAAGCTCAGCTTCCACCTGCACGAAGACTACGCCCCCCTGCGGTTCAAGGGGCCGTCGCCCACCGCCGCGGGGGCCAAGCCCTACGGCATCCCGAAGATCGTGCCGGTGACCACGTCGAAGGTGGTCGGCTCGCCCGAGCCTCCCCTCCCCTACACCGTCGCGCGGGTGCTGCCGAAGGCGAAGGTGCCCTGCCCGATCGCCGTCGCCCACCAGCCCGGCAGCGACCGGCTGCTTTATGTGACGGAGCCCTGGTCCTACCAGCCGTCGCGGCTCCTGCGGATGCGCGACACCGCCGACTCCTTCGAGCCCGAACTGTTGCTGCCCGAGGATGGCAGCGTGCAATATGCGATCACATTTCACCCGAAGTTCGCCGAGAACGGCTATGTCTACATCGGGTCGAACGGCCTCAAGAGCCCCGACGGCCGCGTGCCCGCCGACGGCCGGAAGCGGACGCGGGTCACCCGCTACGTGATCGACCGCGAGCCGCCCTACACCTTCCATCCCGAGTCGGCCACCGTGATCATCGAGTGGGATTCCGACGGCCACAACGGCGGCGACATGGCCTTCGGCTCCGACGGCATGATGTATGTCGGCTCGGGCGACGGCACGAGCGACTCCGACGCCGACCGGGCCGGCCAGAACCTCACACTCCTGCGGTCGAAGATCCTGCGGATCGACGTCGACCACCCCGACGAAGACACGCCCAACGACGGCCGGCACTACTCCGTGCCCAAGGACAACCCGATCTTCGATCCGGGCAGCCCCATCGCCACCGTGAAGGGCGCCCGCCCTGAAACCTATGCCTACGGCCTGCGGCAGCCCTGGCGGATCGTGATCGACAGGCAGACCGACCAGATCTGGGTGGGCAACCAGGGGCAGGATCTCTGGGAGCAGATCTACTTGATCGAGCGGGGCGCCAACTACGGCTGGAGCGTCGTCGAGGGCACGCACAAGTTCAACGAAGACCAGAAGCCGGGGCCGACGCCGATCTCGAAGCCGGTCGCGGAGCATGCCCACGCGGAGGCGCGGGCGATGACCGGCGGGCTGGTCTACTCGGGCTCCGCCCTACCCGAACTCAAGGGCGCCTACATCTACGCCGACTACTCCACCGGCCGCATCTGGGGCATCCGCCACGACGGCAAGGAGGTGACCTGGCACAAGCTCATCGCCGACACGAACCTCCAGATCACCAACTTC
>JBJTSM010000041.1:0-2698 GCA_046076685.1 Planctomycetia bacterium
ATGCCGGAGGAGGGACTTGAACCCACACGCCCTTGCGGGCAACGGATTTTGAGTCCGATTTGAACTGACCCCATCGCACCCGTCAATTACGTGACTTTTTGAGTTTCACCCGGGAATTGATCAGATTTCGGCAGAATCAGACACAGTCGGCTTGTGTTCAATAATTGACCGATAACCGTCCACAACGCCCCTTTTGGGTTCAAACCCAAACCCATCCGACCCGCTCCCACCAAAGGCTATCGGGAGCCCATCAGAGGGTCTCTTCTCCCAGGCGATAAATGCCGGGGCGGAAGGCCAAGCCCGCCGCCCCGGCACCCACCAGCGAAATCAGGCCACGGCGTAGAGGGGCTCCGAGACAGGCGTCAGTTCGCTGAAGGCCACCTGGAGGTCACTGACGTCTGTCCGGCCTGCCCGACGCATCTTCGGGAGTTCTCCGATCAGATCCCGTTTCACCGCGGCGATAGCCTCGGCCACGTCATCCATCTTGCTCTTGATGCTAGGAGACTCATTCGTCTTCGCCCGCATCGCCTCTGTGATGGCCTCCCTCAGGACGCCCATTGCCCGATCCTTCTCGACCCCCAGCCGCTCCCAGAAGAAGGCGATCGTGGGGATCAGCGGGATGCTGATCGTGGGTGCGATCCACTGATCTTCGTGCCGCTCGACGGTGCCAGAGAGCCGAATCACGACCGTCTCATCGATCCAGTGGCGGCCGACATCAAGATCCAGATCGGCGTCCTTGAACTTCTTGACGACCAGGGCTTGCAGGGTGCTGTTCATCGTTTTCCTCGCTGGTGGTGTTGAGCACGCCGTTACAGTGACGCGTTCTTGACCAGAGAGACGCGAGTGCGATGAGGCGAGGACGGGGAAAGGGCGGCGGCGACATCCGGCTGATCGCATTCAGACTGTTTTACCAGTGCGAAACCATCCCTGGCCTTCGCACTGTTGGCAACCTCCGGTTGCTGCGGACATCGTGTCCGCGATCCGGGGCCGATCCGGAAGATCCTGACACACCTCGGCGAACCACTCGAACCACCGCCCCTCTCTCCCGCCCGTGGGCCGCCGACCGACTGGGGAGAGTTCGTGCAGGTCCACGACGACCGCGACGTCTTTCAAGCCTCGCCCGACGAACTGCCCGCGATCGATATTCACAGCCTCTGAGCCGTGCCGGACGCGACCCACGCATGTCGGGAAACTGCGAACTGGGACGCGGTCTGCGCAGACGCGAGATAAACGCCACCGAAGGGGGTGCGGGGCGTTTCGAGAAACCCACTCCGGACGCCCGGGCCGCTCCTCCCGAGGCTCACGAGTCGATCATCAGCCGGAAGACCGTTGAGGAAGTGCCATTGACCGGGCTAATCTTTCACATCTGAAGACGCTGGCAGATTGCCCGTTTTCGCTGGCTGGCACCTTCTTCCTCGGGAAACGGATTCGCATGGCAGGGGATCAGGTGCGGGTTCACGGGCCTGGCTCGCCACCCCGCGAGCTAAACTTCTCAACCGGAGTTCACAGACCATGAATCACACGCTCACACTCCTCGCCGCCCTGCTGCTGGGGCAACTGTCCGCACTTCACGCGCAGGAGTCTTCCACGCGGCTGGCGGCAGACGAGCGTCAGTCGCGCCTGTCGGTCGGGCTGCTCTTCCACGAAAGCCAGGTCTGGACGGCGGACGAGGACGGAACGAAGGCACGCCACATCTTCGCACTCTGCCGGAGCGAAAAGGGAACGGTGCTGGCCTTCTGCGAGGGCCGCATCGAGCCTGACGACCCCGATCCCCATCACTTGCTGCTCAAGCGGAGCACCGACCGCGGCGCGACGTGGGGAAAGGACATTTTCGTCGAGCGGAGCGACGGCAAGGAGAGCTTCGCCAATCCCACGCCCGTGGTAGACCGCCGCACCGGCCGCATCTTTCTCTTCTACGCGCTCAACATCGACAACCAGCGGAGCCAGGTCTTCTACCGCACCAGCGACGACGACGGCGTGACGTGGTCGGTCCGCACCGACGTGACCCGCTTGTTCGACGGCGACCCACTCAAACGGCCCTTCCACTTGCCGGGACCGGGGCATGCCGTGCAGCTTCACTCGGGCCGGCTGGTGGTGCCTATCTGGCACCGACTGGCGCTCTCCCGCGATTACAAGTCGCCGCCCTGGGAAAAACGCTTCTACGCCACCTCGGTCATGACCAGTGACGACGGCGGAAAAACGTGGCGTGCCGGCGAATTCACCCCGACCGAATTCCACTGCAACGAGTCCCGCGCGGTCGAGCTTGCCGACGGTCAGCTCCTGCTGAACGGTCGTAGTGTGGGCTTTCTCGAGACGGGCGAAAAACGCCGCGTGGAGGCCCGCAGCCGCGACGCCGGAGCCACCTGGGCCTCGAGCGGCTGGGCCGAGACCTTCCCTTCATCCACGCCCTGCGACACCGGCTTCATCCGTCTTTACCACGGCCCGGCGAAGGACAAGGACTGGTTGGTGTACAGTTGGCCGGACCACCCGACGAAGCGGGTCAACATGACCGTCGCCCTGAGCACCGATGGCGGGCGGACCTGGGCCACCCGACGCCACGTCGCGCCGCTGAGCGGTTATTCCGACCTGGTCGAACTCGACGACGGCAGCATTGGGCTGCTTTACGACAGCGGCGGGAAAGCCGTGTGCTTCGCCCGCTTCGGGCTTGACTGGCTTCATGGCGGTCAGCCACAGCCGG
>JBJTSM010000042.1:0-2875 GCA_046076685.1 Planctomycetia bacterium
TGCCCCGACCTGCCGTCGCTGGCGGCCGCGGCCGCCACGCAATGGACGGGCGGATTCAATCCGCGGCCCGTGAGCGTCGCCGACCTCGCCGGCCTCTACGAGGCTGCCCGCTGATGCGTCAGCCCGCGGGGATCTGATCGACCAGCTTGCGGATCTCGGCGGCGGGCACGATCGCTGGGCTCGCCGCGCCCTGGCCGACGCCCGCCGCGCGGTGCCGCACGATGCCGATCCCGAGCAGCTTGCCATCGAGCGTGAACATCGGGCAGCCGCGGACGACGTTCGTCGCCACGAAGAATGGCCGCGGCCGGTCGATCACCGCCGTCAGCTGGCCCGGCATCAGGGCCGGGTCGTTGTTGAAGAGATCCTCGAGGCGGGCGATCGAGACCGTGTAGTCGGCGATCTGGGCCGTGCCGGCGTCGGCCAAGTCGATCGGGTCGAACGCCACGCCGCGGGCCTCGGGCGCATCGGCCTTCGGCCGCAGGAACGCGAGGTCGAGGTCTTCGTCCTTGAAGACGAGCGTGGCCGGAATCTCGGTGCCGTCGCCGAGGATGATTTCGATCTCCTTGAGCGTCGCCGTGGCGCCCACCTTGACCGGGCCCGTCGGCGTGTTGACCTCGCGGCCGTCGACGAGCCGCGACGGGTCGATCCCGCTCAACGACAGCACGACGAGCCCGCGGTCGTCGATGATCGTCCCGTCGGCCCGCACCTTCTCCTCCCGCTCGGGCGCGTTCATGCCCGGCCGGTCGGCGCTGATCCGGATCTGGGCCACGCCCGTGACCTTGACGATCGACTCGCGGTTCCGCTCGAACACCTTACGGGCCAGGGCGGGCACCGATTCATCGGCGCGGGACGGGGCCACGGGAGAGAGCGGGGCCGCGGACGCAAGTCCAGACAAGCAAACGGCGGCACGGAAGAGGGATCGCAGCATGACACGCCCGCGATGCGGGACTCCGGAAGGAATGAAACAGGAATGAAAAAGGGTCTACCAGCGCGGCTCGACTTCGGCGAACACCGTGTTCACGCCGCGGCGCACGAAAAACACGACCTGCCTGGGCCTGGTCTCGCGGCACGCCTTGAGGATCGTCTCGGCGTCGGTCACCGTCTTCACCGTCTGACCGTCGATCGACACGATGACGTCGCCCGGTCCGATCCCGGCCAGGGCGGCCCAGCCGTTGGGCTGCACGGCGCTCACCCGCACGCCGGGGGCGTCCACCGGCAATTGCTCGGCGATCCGCTCGGTGAGCGGCAGGTCGCGGATCGTGAGCTCGAAGGTCTCGTCCGTGAACGTGTCGAGGTCGCCCGTCGCGGCGGGCGTCTCGACGAGCGTCGCGCTGATCGCCAGCGGCTCGCCGCCGCGCAGCCCGTCGAACGTGATCTCGGTGCCGATCGCGTAGGGCCGGATCAGGCTCTCGAAGACGTCGGTGTCGGTCGGGCTGCCCGCCGGAATCACGCGGCCGTCGAGCTTGAGGAGCAGGTCGCCGACCTGCAGGCCCGCGTCGGCCGCGGGCGACCCGGGCACCACGTACGTGACCCGCACTCCCTTCCTGCCGGCGATCCCCAGGGCCTCAGCGATCTCGCGGGTGAGCACCTGCGTCTGCACGCCGAGCCACGGCCGGGCGGGCCTGCCTGCCCGGTCGCTCTCCGATGGCGGCCCGACCCTGGCCACCGTCACCATCTCCTCGGCGTCGCGGACGAAGGTCACGAGCGTCGGCACCGGCTCCGTCGTCTTCCCGCTGATCGCGGCGACGGCCCGCTCGAGGTCGGCCGTGCTGGCGACCGGCTCGCCGCCCAGCCGCACGATGACGTCGCCCTGCCGCAGCGCGGGCTTCGCCTCAGCGGCCCCGCCGCCGTTGCGGACGCCGACCACGATGGAGCCGGCGGTGCTCGGCCGCTTCTTCTCGAGGGCCACGATCTTCGTCAGGTCGCGGGCGGTGAGTCCCAGCGGCTGCAGTTCCACCTCCTTGGGCAGCGAGGGCTCGCGGACGGCCGTGACGAGCTTCCACTGCATCGGATTGCCGTCGCGGATTCCCTGCACCGTCACGTCGGTGCCGATCGGCACGGCGAAGACGAGGCGATTGAAGGCCGGCAGATCCTCGGCGGCCCGGGCGGCGGCGATCGGCATGCCGTGAAACGCGGTGATCAGGTCGCCCGGCCGGAGCCCGGCCCGCTCGGCGGGTCCCCCGGGGAGAACGGAGCCGACCATGACACCCGTGTCGGCCACCGCCGACTTGAGCAGCGGCTGCACTCCCATGCCCACCCAGCTGCGGGCCACGCTCCCCGTGGCGATGATCGCGTCGGCAACGGCCCGGGCGATGTTGGCCGGAATGGCTCCGCCGAGGCTGCCCACACCGATCTCGTTGATCCCGACGATCTCGCCGTCGAGGTTGACCAGCGGCCCGCCCGAGTTGCCCGGAAAGATGACGGCGTCGTGGCCGATCCAGCGGATCAGTTCGCCGACGCTCTCCCCCTCGATCCGCAGGGCGCCTCCCGGCGGGATGAGGGCGAGGTTCGAGACGATCCCCTGCGTCACCGACTGCGACAGGCCGGCGGGGCTGCCCATCGCGAGCACGACGTCGCCGATCTGCAGGTCGTCGGAGTCGCCGAACGCGGCGAACGGCAGCGGAGCCTCGGCGTCGCGGCGATCCGCCGGGTCGATCTTGAGGATCGTCAGGTCCGACAGCGCGTCGGTGCCGACGAGCTTCGCCGGCAGTTCCTCGCGGTTGGTGAGTCGCACGGTGATCCGGCTGCCGCGGCCGGCGACATGGTGGTTGGTGATGATGTATCCGTCGGCGTCGATGATCGCGCCCGAGCCGGTGCCCCGCGACTTCTGCATCCGGCCCGAGCCGCCCGACTCCATCACCACGTCGATGCGGAC
>JBJTSM010000043.1:0-4781 GCA_046076685.1 Planctomycetia bacterium
GGCACCGGATGGAAGATCGTCTCGACGAGCGCACTCCGCTCCCGCTCGCGATCCTGGAGATCGTCCAGCAGCCTCACCGTGCGGGCAAGTTCCTCGCCCCGGCAGCCGGCTGCGAGCATGCGCTGATCGATCTCCTCCACGCCGCGGCGGCTGGGCGTGGGGAGCGTCAACAAGCCGAGAAACGACCAGATTGTGAACACGAGGCTGAAGGTGACAATGCCTTCGGCCGTGGCCAGCCGCCGATCGCCGACAATGGCCGCAGCCAGCGCGATGCCGAGAAGCGTGAAGCCGATCGCGAGCATCCGGCCACGCCACCACGCGCCGCTCTGCACGGCCATCTGCCGCCGCTGCACCGCCGTGGCGAAGGCGTCGGCGTCGAGCACTTCGCGCCAGCGAAGCGGCAAGAGGTGGAGCTGGGGCCGCACCACGCCCACCACCGCACCGGTGAAACCCTCGTCGTCCGACTCGCCCATGAAGGTCGGCAGCATCGGCGCGGCTGGTGCGCCGCCCAACGGCTCGTCGTTTCGGCTCGGCAGGCTCGGCGTGAGCTCGAGTGGCGATAGCGCCGTGGCGACGGCGATCCGCAAGCCGAGCAACACCAGCACGAGCGCCGCCCCGGCCGTGAACACGCCGAGCGCACCACCCGCCCGACCCGCCAGAAGCAGCGTCGATGCCGCTGTGAACAGAACGATCGAATGGACGCCCACCCCACGGGCCAGCCCGAGCCAGAAGCGGCCGAGCGGCGGATGCCGCCGCCCGTAGTGGCGCGGCAAGACATAGCCGCCAAAAAGGTCGAAGGGCACATGCAGGCCGGCGTAGGCGAGTACAAAACCGGCCAGACTGAAGATCTCGCCGCGGAGCGATCCTCCCTCCTGAGGCAGGAGCCGGGCGGGCAGGCCGAGCGCGAGACCCGCGATAGACAGCACGACGATCGTGCCCACGCCGCTCATCCCCAGGCACAGGCGGGCGCGTCCGTAGCCGGGCGCGGCATCCTGTGCCGGGGGCTCGCTACCGGGCAGTGCTTTGGATCGCGCCAGCGCCTCGGCCGTTTTCTGAATGCCTCGCAGCATCCCGCCGAAGACCAGTTCGTGCAACGGCACGACGGCGTACCAATACAAAATCCCGAGCAGGCCGCGGGGGCGAAAGCGGGCGGTCATCACAAGCCGATGCAGAGGCGGCTGGGCGTGGGCATCGATGTCTTCGATCGCAAAATCGAGCTGTGCCTCGCCCGGCAGCTTCATCTCGGCGCGAAGCGAGAGCGACCGATCGCGGTCGATGCCCACCACCCGCCAGAAGTCGAGCGCTTCGCCGAACTCCACCGTCTCCGGATGCCGCCTGCCGCGTCTGAGCCCCGGTCCGCCCACCAGCTTGTCCATCCAGCCACGCAGCTGCCAGAGCACGTCGCCGGCATACCAGCCGTTGCCCCCTCCGATTCGGCAGACGGCCGCATAAATGCTCGAGGCGTCGGCTTCGATATCGACCACCCGCCGGTCGGTGAAGACCGTGCCGCCCGCCCATGCCGGGTCGCCCGGAACCGGCCCCGCCACACTCCAATGGGTCTCCACAGCCCGCTGATCGATCTTCACTTTGGCTCGGTGGATCGCCTCGCGGACACCGAGTGCCCGGTGGGGCATCAGCCGCTGCGTGGTGTCGTCGGTCACGACCACGCGATTTTTAAGCCCCTCCGCCAACGGCCGGGCGATCCGGTAGGACACCGGCGTGACGAAATTGATCCACAGCGAGCTCAACCGCGGCGTCAGCACCGGCACCGGCAGGATGATCCGTCTGCGGAGACCGAGTTCTTCAGCCATCACCCGCATCAAGTCGCGGTAGGGCATCACGTCGGGGCCGCCGATCTCGAGCGTTCTGCCCGCCGTCTCGGGCACCTCGAGACAGCGGACGAGCCAGTGCAACACGTCGGCGATCGCCACCGGCTGGCACTCCGTGGTCACCCATTTGGGCGTGACCATGATCGGGAGCCGTTCGACGAGATAGCGGAGGATCTCATACGACGCCGAACCCGAGCCGATGATCATCGCCGCCCGGAAGGTGGTGACCGGCACTCCGCACGACGCCAACTCCTCCTCCACCTGCCGCCGCGAGCGGAGGTGCTCGCTCAGATCCGGCCCCATCTCGCCGAGGCCGCCGAGGTAGATGATGCGCGACACGCCCGCATTCCGGGCCGCCCCGGCGAAGCGGGCCGCAAGCTTTCGATCATGATCGGCGTAGGCGCCGCCGGTGGCGACCATGGAATGCACCAGGTAGTAGGCGGCACGGCACCCGCGCAGGTCTGACGCAACTGCCGCGGTGTCGTCGAGGTCGTTCGTGAAGACTTCGACTCTCGGATGGTTCCGCCACGGCCGGGCGTCGAGCTTGCGCGGTTCGCGCACGAGGCAGCGCACCCGGTAGCCGGCTTCGAGCAGGGCGGGCACGAGGCGGCCCCCAACGTAGCCGGTCGCCCCCGTCACGGCGATCGTGTCGCCTGCGGCAATCACCGGGCTTGGCTGTTCATTCATGTTCGTCTATCCGAGGGATGGTGGCCGCGAGGGCACGGGATCACATCGGCATCATAGGGTGTCGCCGGTGGCGTGCTGCAGTTTGATTATGCCGGTTCATTGCCTCCCGCCCCTGGAGAAGCGGATACTTCCGCGAGGGCTGAATCATGAAAAACATCCCGCGAACCGGGAAGCGGCACCGGCCGAAGACGGCGATCAAGGGCAAGCGATACCGCTGCGCGATCTGTCACAAACGCAGTCCAAAGCCCGTGAAGAGACCGGCACCGTGGTATTGCCCGCGGTGTCTGGCCGAACGCGAGGCGGCCGAAGCGGCTCCTCACGGGGAGACGTGACCGGCCCGCCGCGACTGCGGCGAACTTGAGGGCGGGGGCCTCGACCAAGTAAAGCGTTGAGCAGCAATCTGGGTTAGACTCTGTAGATTGGCAATGTTGACGCAAGAAGTGAAGACTCGGATATCCTTCGACCCCGCTCCGGAGACATCGTGTCATGATCGTCACCCTCAAGGCAGTCATTCATGACGGGAAGGTCGAACTCGAGGAGCCCGCGACTCTTCCAGAAGGGGCCAAGGTTCTCGTGACAGTGCTCCCCGACGATGGCACCGCCTTCTGGCTTGATGCCAGCCAGAAGTCACTCGCCCAGATATGGGACAACCCTGAAGACGATGAATATGCCAAGCTTCTGCAGAAATGACGTTGTTCTCGTCGCCTATCCCTTTTCAGACCGCTCCGGCGTCAAGGTGCGGCCGGCGGTAGTGGTGAGTGGCGAGCATCGCTCACATGACATCTTTGTCGTGCCTTTGACGAGTAAGACCGATCGGATGATCGACGGCGAGTTCGCCCTTGCCGACTGGCACGGAGCTGGGCTGAACGTGGCTTCGGTCGTTAAGCGGGGGCTGTACACGATCCACGAATCACTCGTCATCAAAATGGTCGGCCGACTCGGGGCCGACGACGCGAGCCGTGTCGACGCATCACTGCGACAGTGGCTGAATGTCTGACGGGTCTGGAAAAGAGCTGCGACCCTGTCAGTCATCGAATGAAACGGCCGTCGTTCCGGGCCGCGCGACGCATGGTGTGCGTATCCTTCCCCATGCCCGCGACGATCTCCATCAACCGTGCCCCGGTCCTCACGCTCTGGGCCGCCGTCGTCGCCGAGCGGCTCGGCTTCCGCTGGGACGAGGCGTTGAGCCTCGGTAAGGCCCTGGCGGGCCTGAACGCCCAGTCCAAGGGACGGCGGCTGGGGATCTTCAAGCCACATGAGGAGAAGACAAAGGCCGCCCGTGAGCGAGACCATGGCGAAGAGTTTTGGATCGAACTCTGCGGCCGACCCGTGCCAGCGAAGAACACGGGCGAAGGCATCCGGGCGGTGAGCGGCCGGGCGGTGGTGACTGCCGAGAGCGCGGACGCCTATCTGGAGACGAAGTTCGGCGACCATTTGGAGGCTGCACAGGCCGCGATGACGACGCTCGCCCACGCCTACCGGCCGCGGGATCTGGCCAGCGAGGCCTTTGCACTCTACGAGGCATTCAGGCCCGCGGTCCCCGAAGGCGTGCGGGGCTGGGGCGCGAAGGGCATGCTCGACCTCCGGAAGATCCGCTCGCTCGCCAAGGGGTAGAATCGGTGTCGGCCGCCGCAGGCGGCTGACGGGATGGACGACGAGGCCATCCGGGCGGCGTTTTCCCGCGAAAAGCCCCGGAAACGTGGAGGCAGCAGAAACCCGAGAATAAGCGCGTTATCCGTTCGGGAAAGTCGCTTATTCCCGGCTGATGATGCCTCGGAAAACCCTGTGTTTTATGTGCGTTCGCGACTCCGCTAAAACGGCAGCTCACTGCACCGCAGTCAGCGGCACTCTGCTCTTGCTGTTATCCATCGACGGCCATAACGTTGAGCAGGAGAATCACCTCGGGAGCCGACCGTATGACTTCGACAAAATTTAAGATCATCGTCGAGCAGCACGAAGACGGCTTTGTCGCCTACCCGCTCGGTCTTGCCGGATGCGTCGTCGGCCAAGGCGACACCGCGGATGAAGCTATCGCTGATGTCCAGTCGGCGATTCGATTTCACATTGAATCATTCGGAACGGATGCATTTGCAGATGATTCGCCGCTACTGCATGCCTACGTGACGGAAACCGATCTTGTGAACGCTGACTGATGGCCAAGTTTCCTGCGGACGCACCGAAGGCTCGCGTCATCGCCGCACTTGAGGCGCTCGGCTTTCAGATCGTCAGAGAACCGGAACACATCTCGATGATTCGGGACAATTC
>JBJTSM010000044.1:0-3366 GCA_046076685.1 Planctomycetia bacterium
GCACCGGCGAACCGCGTCGAGGACTCGGCCATCGACAGGATAGCCCGGCCGATGATTCCTCCGCCAGCCTGTGGGAATCCACCCGATACCGCTCGCCATGCTTCGACGACTCAGAACGAACTCACCGATGTCTCCGCCTTCGAATCGACCAGCAGCCATGAAAATACGCTCAACCAGCATGGCACGGGCTACCAGCGGAAGCACCTCACGGGCACGGCGGATCACGTGCGTCGAATGGTTGCCGAAAGCGGCCTGTCCGGCCTATCCTTGTGCAGACGGGCTACACATCCCCTCCTCCGATGGACGCAAGCCGCCCGCCGAGTCCGGGGACGCTCGGGATGGGAACCAGACGCCAACATGAAATCAGCCTTCCCCTCAGAAGCCGAACTGCCAGTCGGATGCGTGCTCGGACCGGGATTCCGCGTCGTCGCCAAAATCGCCTCGACAAACACATCTACCGTCTACCGCGCGTGGGATCACACCGATGACAAATACGTCGTCGTGAAGACCCCCAGCGACGAGACGCTCGCGGTTGCCGATGCTGCGGAGCGATTCGATCAAGAGGTGGCCTCTCGGCAGGCGGTTTTTCACCCACACTCGCTGCCCACCCTCGATCACGGCCGTCACGAGGGCATCCCCTACGTGATCCTGCCCTATCTCGCCGGTGGCAGCCTCCGGCAGCGGCGACCAGCAGAGAATGGCGTCCCCGTCGCAGCCCACCCCGCGCTTCTGCACCGATGGCTTCGCCCACTGGCCGATGCCCTCGATCACATGCACGCCAACCAAGTGGTGCACCAAAACGTCTCGCCCGACAACATCCTGTGCGACGGCTCAGGAAGCCCCTTCCTCAATGAATGTGGCGTTGCCGCAGTGGGCCGCTGGACTGCCAGCAGAAAAGCGACGGCACAGAACGCGACGCACCCACTGCCGACTGGAGCACCTGACTACATCGCCCCGGAACTGGTCACAGGATCTCCCCCTTCGGCTCAGAGCGACCAATATTCACTGGCAGCGGTCGTGTATGAGTTTCTGACGACGCGCCCGCCATTCCATGGCCTGTCGCCAGGGGCAACACTTGCCGCCCATATCCACGAACCCGCCCCCCCCATCGGGAACCTGAGTCCACACCTGCCCGCATCGCTCTGCGAGGCCGTCCACCGCGGCCTGGCCAAGACACCAGGGCACCGGTTCCCATCGTGCCGGGCATTCGCCGAACACACGCTGAAGCACGTACCCACGCTGGACACCCCCCGCAAACTGCTCCTTCTCTGCCCGTCGTGCCATTCACTCGTGCTGGTTGATGCCGGCTCGGCCGGCAAGCCTGGAAAGTGCCAAGCCTGCAGCGCACCCGTCTTCGTCGCGTCAGACCTTCAATCGCTCATTCACCCCGCAGACCGAGCAACGCGAGCCGATCTGACTTCATCATCTCGGCGGCCGCCCCGACAGGTGCTTGCAGGAACCGCCGTCGCCGCCGCGGTGTTGCTGCTCACGTGCACGATTGCGTGCACCGGTGCCTTCCTCCTCTTTTTCAGACCGTCTGAAAGGCCCGCACCCGCAGCACAACCCGGGAACGCCCCACCGCCACCAGGCCCGCCACGGCCTCAGCCCATCGATGCTATGGCCATCGCCCCCGCGACCATCGACACCCCGCCGGGCCAAGCGGACGAGACGACGGCCGAGGCCCCCGCCGGCCACGCTCCCGCCCCTGGCGACGCCGACGCCCCAACGCCCGCGGCCATTCCTGACCCTACCGCGATCGCCGCGGCAGTGAAGGCACGATCGGAGGAACAACCAAGGCCAGAGCCACACAAGCCAGACCCCGCCGCCGCGCCACAGGCTCCCCCGCCTCGTCCTCGATTCGAGGATGTCGCAGCGACCCGTCTCAAGAACGATCTCGCCACCCTGCACCAGACACGAACGCAACTGGTATCGCAAAAGCGGAGCAGCCAGCAAAGCATCAACGCACTCGAACGCCAGGCACACCAACTCAAAACCGACCTCAACGAAACACCCCTGCTTCTCGCCCAGCAACAGGCCCTCCTCGACATCGCCATCACGAAGCAGTTCGCCCAACAGTCGTTACCTCCCACTCGCCCCAACGTCGAAGTGCTCAACGCGCTCAACGCTCAGGTCAAGGACATCCAGGACGAGATCACTCGCCTGAAGACCAAGCGGCTCCAAATCCCCGGCGAGTTGGAGATCATCAGCAGCCGCATCGGCGCGGAAAGGGCCGCCCTGCAGGAGGTGATCGAAAGCGGCGAGAACCTCAGGCGTCAGTGGATCACTCGCGTCAACCCGATGCTTCGTGACAACCTGCTCCAAGAGAAGCTCGATGCGCTCACCGGGGAAATTCTCCGCTCCCCCGACTTCCACGAGTGCCTGCTCTACAGGGCCATGCTCTTCATATTGGCCGGCAAGTCCCAAGAGGCGATCGCCGACCTGGAACATGCCGAAGACCTTCTCGTCGACGACAACGAGATCACCACGCCCCCGATCGCCATCGATTTCGTCTATGCCAGCTTGATGGCAGGCCAAGGCTCCAGAGCCCGACGCTACCTCCGCGCCGCCGAGAATCGCTGGCCCAACGACCCCGTCATTCAGCACATCCAGGCTCTGTGTGAGATGAATGAAAACAGCTTCTCGACGGCGGCCGAGCTCTTTCGCAAGGCGCTCAAGAAGAGCCGCACGAGCAACCGAGCCCAACTGTGCGGCGATGCCGCGTGGCTGTTCGCAGCCGCCCCGGCGGAAGGCAGCCGAAAAGAGAAAATGGCTCGCGAGACGGCCGACGAGGCGCTGCGCGCTTCAGAGGAACATTCCTGGACGGCTTGGCGGGCCTTGTCCGTCCTTCACGCCGATGCCGGGCAATGGAAGGCTGCCGAAGACTGCCTGCGACGGGCTGCAGAAAAGAGCCCTCTGCTTCTCGCGGCGGATCTGGAGGAGCAGCTCGCCACTTACCGCGCCGGCAAGAGCTACCGGATCAAACGCACGACATCCCGGTAGCAGGGTCGCTCGCACGAACGACCCGAGTTCGACGAGCCGCCCGATCGTGAACTACCTGCAGGGGGTGATCTCCTGCGTCACGCAGTCGGCCGTCTTCTCGCAGACGCAGAACTATCTCACCGCCGTCTCCGCCTTCGCGTCGAACGGCAGCCATTACGGCACGCTCGAACAGAACGGCACCGTCTACCAGTGGAATGCCCTCGCGGGCACGCCGGGCTTCCGCCTCGTCGCGGGTCGAACCGCCGTCAGGTGAGGATCTCCTCGATCACGTGGCCGTGCACGTCGGTGAGCCGCCGCTCGATGCCGTTGTTGTAGAACGACAGCCGCGTGTGATCGATGCCGAGGAGCCGCAGGATCGTGGCGTGG
>JBJTSM010000045.1:0-9779 GCA_046076685.1 Planctomycetia bacterium
CGATTTTTCCTGAACGGATGTGTCCGCCAGGCAATACACCGCTTCCTCTCACCCGGGCATGGCCGAAATCAAAAACGGTTCGTGTTCAGTTCGTGGTCGAGGCCGCACTTCAGGCTGTCAGTTCGTCGATGCGGCGGCGAAACTCCGGCATCTCGGCCGTGACGAAGGCGGTCCACGCCGCCGGCTGCCAGAGTTCGACGCACACCGCCGCTCCCACCACCAGCAGGTCGGCGCCCGGTTCGACCGCGAGAAACTCGCGAAAGCCCTCCGGGATCACGAGCCGGCCGCGTTCGGCCAGCGTCACCGCCTTGTGTCGGGTCGACAGCAGCCGGCCGAGGTCCTGAAGCTGCCCCACTCGCTGTGACAGCAGGCCCGCCTGCAGTTTGCTCCGCACCACGTCGACCGCGGCATCGATGCGCGGCTTCCAGATGGCCGCCGGCCAGAGCGACAGGCAGCCCGCCCGCTCCTTGGCGAGCACCATCCGTGATCCGGCGGCCGTCAGCGGCCCGGTCAGCTCCGGCGGCAGCGACAGCCTGTAGCGGTCGTCGAGCGTCCGGGAGAACTCGCCGATCAGCAGTTCCGCGGAGGTGTTCATGCGGGGCGATCACGGCCGGGCTGGCTCCGGGGACTACCCGCCGGGCAACTCCAGGCCAGGCGGGGCGAATCCATTCGCTTTGGGCGAGAAACCCACAAATCAGTGCTTTGACGTCACTGATTGGGTTTCCAGCCCACAGGAGCGGATTCTAGCGGCCGCCGCCGAAACGTCAACCAGCCGGCGGGCGTGGACAAGTGGCCTATTTGCAGGAACTGCAGCCGCCGCCGCAGCCGTCGGGACATTCGCCCAGTTCCTTCTTGTAGGCCTTGAGGGCCGCGGCCTCCTTCGAGAGCTTGAATTCGGGGCCGGCCGGGAAGTACTGGATGTCGTCCTGCAGGTAGTAGGCGCTGGGCAGGGTCTGCCCTCCCACGTCCACCTGGCAGCCGGTGAGCGTCACTCCGGCCGCGGCGAGAATCAGCAGCCCCGCGTGGACAGCGGTGCGACGGCGACGTGAAGGCAGGACGGCGTTGCTCATGGCTCGTTTCCCTGTTGACGCGGAGAACGGGCCGGAGATCCCGTCTGACGGCGAGCCCATCGGGATCGTCCGGTCCGCTGGGAGGCATATCGACCGATACGACCGGCAAACTTTGAACAACCGTTACCGGCCACATTTCGGGCACGCCCAGATTGCCTGCCTCCTTGCCACGTTCGCCCAGTTTGAAGCCGGCGTGCGGTTTTCCCGCATCCGCGTGGAAGCCGCGGCGGTGCCTGTGTTCTTGCAATGCGTGCTACAACAACACCCATGAGCCCGCTCTCACCGCATCGGCTTTCGATCACGGCCCTCTTCGTCGCCATGGTCGCGGGGCTGCCGTCGGGCGATCTCCCGGCACAGGTCGTGCTCCCCCCCGGGTTTGGGATGCCGGCCGGTCAAACGGTGCCGACGCAGGGCTTCGATCTGGCGCTCACGGCACTGGCGGCGGGCGAGTACAAGAGCGGCCTCGAGATCGCCGTCCTCGAGCACAAGGGCGGCATCAAGGCCGGCGCCCAGCGTTGGATCGACTCCATCGCGAGCGCCGCGATCGTCGGGGAGTGCCACTTCGAACTGGGGAATCTCCGCGAGGCGGTCGCCGCCTACGACGAAGCGCTGCTCATTTCGGCCACCCACGCCGAGTGGCTGCTGGCCGTACAGTTTCCGCCGCAGGGGCCGGTACCGGTCGCGCAGCCACGGGTGGCCACATGGGGCCGCAGTCAGCGCAACACGTCTCCCGCGGCGATTCCGAGCACCATCTCGATCCGCATGGGGGGCGCCGATCCAAACGAGGTGCTGCAGAAAGGGGGCGTGCTCACCGCGCCGGTCAACTATCCCATCCGCCCGCAGGAGATCGTACGGTCGCTCGTGATCGCGCTCTATCGTCGCGGCGTGATCCTCGGCGAACTGGCCCGCGAAGGCGCCGCCATCGACGAAGCGGCCAAGGCGCTCCTGCGGCGGCCCGCGCCTCCGAACCATTACTCGCAATCGTGGATCGACATCGCGCTGGGCACGGCACTCTGGTCGCAGGGAAAGATCGATCAGGCCCAGCCCCTGCTCACCCGCGGCCTGATCATCGGCAACCAGTTTGATCATCCGCTCACGTCGTGGGGGCTGATCGTGCTCGGCCGCATCGCGCTGGCCGGTGATCAGCCGGCGGCGGCCGCCCGCTATTTCGAGGAGGCCACCTACACCGCGGCCGACTACGGCGACGCGCGGGCGCTCGAAGAGGCCTTCCGGCTGGCGGCGGCGGCGCATCTGGCCGCGGGCACGCGGGGCGTGCCGCCGTCGGTCAGCGGCGGGGCGGACTGGTCCCGCACCACGCTGCCCGTGCTGCGGACGACGCTGCTCGGCCTCGAAGCCGAGTCGCTGGCCGCCGCGGGAGATGTGCAGGCCGCGACGGCCACGCTTGCCGACGTCGATGGACGATTGCTTCGTGCCGATCCCGGCCGCGGGCTGGCGGGCATGCAGGTCGCCTATGCCGCGGCGCTCGCGGCCTACGCCGGGGGGGACGTCGCCCGCGGCGATCGCGAGCTCGACCGCGCCATCACGATCGCGCGGCGGCGCGAGCCGGCGCTCTTCCAGGCGGAACGGCTCGTGGAAATGCTGCTGGCCGGCTTCGGCGGCATCTCCGACCGCCAGGCCGATCTGCTCTTTTCGAAGCTGCTTGGCGATCCTCTGCCGCGCGACACGGCCTTCGATCCGCTCGGTGCGATCGTCAGGCTGAGCACGCCGCGGACAGAGGCCTTCGAAGCCTGGGTCGCCGCGGCCTCGCGCCGCGGCAGCGATACGTTGCTCAACGCCACGGAGGCCTATGCCCGCAGCCGCTGGCTGGTGGTCCAGCCGTTGGGGGGCAGACGCGCGGCGGTGGAATGGCTGCTCGGCTCCGACCCGGAGCGGCTGCCGCGGGCCGATGCGGCGCGGCGGGCCGCGGTGCTGGCCCGTCATCCCCAATTGGCGATCGCACTGGATGCCATGACCAAGGTGCGCACACCGCTCACCGCGGCGCTGCTCGCGGCGGCCGGCCGTGCGGCCGCCGCGGAAGAAGCAGAGCGGGGGCCCGGCGATCCGGTCGCCTGGCGCGAATACCAGCGGCTGGCGGACCGCTGCCGACAATTCGTCGCCCCGCTGGCGGCCGGCCGCGAGTCGCCGCCGGTCGACATGCCGCCCTGCACGCCGGCGCCGGAGATCCGGCGGCGGCTCGCGCCGAAGCAGCTGATCCTGTCGTTTCACTGGACGGCTGCGGGGCTCACCGCCGCGCTCGAATCGCGCGACCGCGTCGCCACCTGGCCGGTGCGGCAGTCGGCGGCGCTCGCGAAGGAGATCGTGGCGCTCGCGAAGGCGATCTGTCTCTTCGACGCCGTGGCGCCCGTGTCGACCGAGCGGCTGCTCGAGAGCGACTGGCAGGAGTCCGCCGAGCGGATCGAGCGGCTGATCTTCGAAAACTCGAAGGTCGTGCTGTCCGAGGGCATCGACGAACTGGTGATCGTGCCCGATGGCATGCTCTGGTATCTCCCGTTCGAACTCCTGCCCATCGGGTCGGCCCGGCCTGCCGCCGCTGGAAACCGCCCGGTCCGTCCGCAGGCCGCGGCTCCCGGCTCGCTCGCGGCGCCGCAGCCGGCGGGCGACGCCGAAGCGGCGGAGCCGCGACGCCTGCGGGATGTCTGTCGGATCCGCTACTGCCCGACGCGCAGCCTGGCGGTGCTCAGGTTCGAGCCGTCGCCCTCCGGGGGACCGCTGGGCATCTACGCCGGTCGGCTGTTTCGCGGCGACAAGCCGGCGGTCGCGCAGGAGTCGGCCGAGCGGCTCGCCGGCGGGCTTGATCGCGCGATGATCCTGCCGCCGGCGGGGCCGTCTTCCCCGCTGCCGCTGGCCGCCTCGTTGCTCGAAACGTTCCTCGTGCTCGACGAACTCTCAGGCGACGGGCCGATCGTCACGCGGCCACTGCTTTCCACGCAGGCGGGCCGGCCGGCCATGACGTTCGGTGACTGGCTCTCGCCGCCCGGCAAACGGCCGCGGTGCGTGGTGCTGCCGGGGTTTCAGTCGGCGATGGCCGGTGGATTGTCGAGGCTTCCCGCGCGGCCCGGCGAGGATCTCTTCCTGGCGCTCACCGACCTCGTCGTGGCAGGTGGCCGGACGGCGCTTGTGAGCCGATGGCGCACGGGGGGCAAGGCGAGCATCGATCTCGTGGAGGAATTCCTGCGGGATCGCGCGGCCCTCGGGGACGACGTCGACGCGGCGCTCCCGCCGGCCGCGGAGAGCTGGCGGCGGGCGGTGGAACTGGTCACCGCGGAACAGCCCGACCCGAGCCGCGAGCCGCGGATCAAACAGACCGCGCAGGCCGTGCTGCCCGACGCGCGGCATCCGTTTCTCTGGGCCGGCTACATGCTGGTCGATTGCGGCCCGGGCCACTACGACGATCCACCACCTGCCGGCGCTGTGCCCGTTCCTGCTCCGGGGCTTGCTCCGGGCAATGGTCCGCCCAAGCCGGTGCAGCCGGGCAAGCCCGCCGCGGCCAACGGCGGCCAGCGGGGACCGCTCAATCCAGCCCTGCCCCGGCCTCGCGCCGAGCCGCCGGCCGCCCCGGCCGAGTGAGGCATGCTCATGAGGAACACGTGGCCGCGATTCCACTGAACGATCTTGCCGCGTCTGGAACGGTGTCGGGCCTCGTCGCCCTGGCGGCGGTCGCTTTCGTCGCCGGTGCGGTGAACGCGGTCGCGGGCGGCGGCACCATCCTTACGTTTCCCGTGTTGGCGGCGATCCTCCCGGCCGATCCCGCGCGGCTGGTGACGGCCAATGCCACGAGCACGATCGGCCTCTGGCCGGGAGCGGTGGCCGCGGCCTGGGCCTATCGCGGAGAGCGGGTCGGCCAGCCGAGTTGGACCATCTGGCTGGCCGTGCCCAGTCTGGTGGGAGCCGCCCTCGGGGCCGTGCTCCTGCTCGTGCTGCCGTCACGTTGGTTCGATGCGGGCGTGCCCTGGCTGATCCTCACCGCGGCGGTGGTCTTCGCGTTGCAGCCGCAGTTCGCGCGGCTGTCCGTGGCGGCCCCGAGTGCTCCCGCGGCCGCGGTTCCCGCGACGTCGCGGCTCGCGCTCGCCTGCGTGCTGCAATTCATCGTGGCGGTCTACGGCGGCTACTTCGGCGCCGGGATCGGCATCCTGATGCTGGCCGTGCTCGGCGTGCTCGGCCTGGGCGACATCCACCGGGTGAACGCCGTGAAGAACGTGATGGGGATGACGATCAACGGCGTCGCGGCGGGATTGTTCGCCATGGGCTCGCTCTGGGGAGCGCACGACGTCTCGTGGGTGCACGCGGCGATCATGGCGGCGGCCGCCGTGGCGGGCAGCCTCGCCGGATCGCAGGTGGCCCGGCGGCTGCCGGCCAGACTCGTGCGCCGGTGCGTGGCCCTCATCGGTTTCGCCCTCGCAGCCTATTATTTTGCCGCCTGACCGCGGCCCTGCCGTCAGCCACCCGCTACGATCTCCATCATGCTCGTCCGCACCGAACACCTCACCAAGCGCTACGGCAGCTTCACCGCGCTCGATGGCTGTTCGCTGTCGGTGCCGGAGGGCGCGATCTTCGGGCTGCTCGGGCCCAACGGCGCGGGCAAGACCACGCTCCTGCGGCTGCTCATGGGCTACATCACGCCCACCGCGGGAGCCGCGACGGTGGCCGGCTTCGATTGCGTGCGGGAATCGCTCGAGGTGCGGGCCCGCACGGCCTATCTGCCCGGCGAGGCGCGGCTCTTCCGCCGCATGAACGGCCATCGCGTGCTCGATTTCTTCGCCGGCCTGCGGCCCGGCTGCAGCCGCGAGGTGGCGGCGGCGGTGGCCCGACGGCTCGACCTCGATTGCTCCCGGCAGGTGGCCCGCATGAGCACGGGCATGCGGCAGAAGCTGGCGCTGGCGGTCGTGCTGGCGATGGAGACGCCGCTCGTGATCCTCGACGAACCGACGGCCAATCTCGATCCCACGGCCCGGGCCGAGGTGCTGGAACTCGTGCTCGAGGCCCGCGCGGCGGGCCGCACGGTGATCTTTTCCTCGCACGTGCTCTCGGAGGTCGAGGAGACGTGCGACAACGTCGCCATCGTGCGGGCCGGCAAGGTCGTCCACGAGCAGTCGCTCGACCATCTCCGCCGCTGCCACCGGATCCGGGCGCGGCTCGACGGCCCGCTCGGGCCGATCCCCGACCGATTGGCGGCGAGCGTGCGGATCGCGGAGCAGGGGCACGGCACGGTCGTGCTCGAGGCGGGCGACTCGTTGGCGCCGCTGCTCGGGTGGTTGGCGACGCTTCCGCTGGAAGAGGTGCGGATCGAGCCGGTGGGGCTGGCCGCCGTGTACGACCGCTTCCATCGCGGCGGCTAGGACGATTTCTTTCCCATAGCCGGAGACAATGTCGCCATGTGGAATACCGCCATCTGGAAAAAGACGTGGGGTGATCAGCGGGTGCTACTGCTCTCGCTCGTGGCGCTGTGGACGGCGTTTCCCTGGCTCTACATCTGGCTCTCCTCGCAGATACCGATGCCCGCGTTCCAGGACGTGCTCCTGCGGGCGATTCCCAAAGACTGGCAGCGGCTGTCGGGCGTGCCGTTCTCCGAGGTGGCCACGCACGCCGGCCGCGTGGCCCTCGCCTTCGTCGATCCCGTGGTCGTGCTGGCCGCCACGGTCTGGGGCATCACCCGCGGCAGCGACGCCGTCTCCGGCCAGCTCGAACGGGGCACCATGGAGATGGTGCTGGCCGCCCCGGTGCGCCGCTCCGCCGTCTTCGTGACGCAGGCCCTGGCGACCACGGCCGCCGCGGCCCTGCTCTGCTGCGTGCTCTTCGCCGCCGTCTGGACGGCGATCGCCTGCGGGCCCTGGGCCGGCAAGGTCGATCCGCTCCGCTTCCTGCCCGCCGCGGCGAACGTCTTTGGCCTGATGGTCTGCATGGCCGGCATCTCGGCCGGGGTTTCCGCGGCCGACAGCTACCGCTGGCGGACCGTCGGCATCCTCTGCGGCTTCTACGTGTTTTCGATCCTGGCCAAGCTTGTGGGCCGGCTCAGCAAGCCGTTCTGGTGGGCCGGCTACCTGTCGATTCTCAACGCCTACGAGCCCCAGCGACTCGTCGGTGATCCGGCCGAGTCGTGGCCCCTTCTGGCCGCCTACAACGGCGCCCTGATCGGCGTGGGGGTGGCCGGCTACGTGATCGGCACCATCCTGTTCGCGAAGCGCGACCTGCCGGCGCCGCTGTAGCGGGCGGCCGCGGGCCCGGCGTCGGCAAAAAGCCAGCATGGCGGGAACACGGCGTTTTGCCGCATACTATTGCGAGCCGCGTAGGAGAGAAACGGCCCATGTCGCGGGCCCTGTCCAGAGGAAGCATCGCTGCCATGAAGAGTTCTTCGAGTCGCCGCCTGCTGTTCGTGCCCGTGCTGTTCATGACCGGACTGTTCATGACCGGTCAGGGACTATCCGCCGAGGAGCCGGCCGGCGCCGTGGCGGAGCCGGCCGCCGCCGCGGAGTCGCCCGGCCAGGACGACCTCGACGCCGCGGTCGACGCGAAGCTTTCGGCCCAGAGCATCGACGACTTCGCCACCGTGCTCGATCTCTGCAAGCGGGCCATCAAGAAGGGGCTCGCCGACGATCAGCGACAGTTTGCCCAAGACCTCTACACCGACACGCTCATGTATCGGGCAGGCCGGATCGTGCAGGCGATCTACGACACCGAAAAGCCCGACCCGCAATGGCCCAGGCTCCGGTCGTTCGCGATGCGCGATCTCAACGAGGTGGTGGAACGCGATCCCAAGATCGGCGACGCCCACCTGATGATCGCCCAGTTGGAGAGTCTGCCCGGGGGCAACCGCGAGCGGGCGAGGTCGGCCGCCGAGAAGGCGATCGAACTGCTTGCCGACGACAGGCTGCAGACGGCCCAGGCCCACATCGTGCTCGGCAACACGGCCGATGCCGACGATCGCGAGGAACGCGGCTCGCACTACGACAAGGCGGTCGAACTCGCGCCGCGCGACAAGGACATCCGTCGCACCCGCGGTCTGTTTCACCTGCTCGTCGACGAATTCGAGAAGGCCCGCGGCGACCTGGAGGCGGCCATCGAGGCCGATCCCGAAGATGCCTCGCTGCAGGAGGCGTTGGGCCTGGCGCTGATGATGGACGACAAGCTCGAGGCCGCCCAGGAGGCTTTCGACCGCGCCATCAAGCTCGATCCCGACTCGCCCGGCGCGCTCCTCCAGCGGGCCCGCGTGCGGGCCATGAAGGGGGATCGCCCCGAGGCGATCGCCGACCTCGACAAGGCGATCCGCATCGCGCCCGACGAGGCCGTGCCGCTCGTGCTGCGGGCCCGCATCCACCAGCAGGCGGGCGACACGGAGCGGGCTTCGGCCGATCTGGAGCGGGTGCTGGCCAGGCGTCCCGATCATCCGGCGGCCCTCGAACTGCGGGGCCTGATCGCGGCGGAGCGCAACGATTATCCGGCGGCCATCCGCGACTTCCGCAAGCTCTCGGCGCAGAAGCCCGACGACGCGGTGATCGTGGCGCAGCTTGCGATGCTCTACCTGGCGGCGAAGCAGCCGCGGCAGGCGATCAAGCGGTTCACGCGGTCGATCGAGCTCGACGACAAGAACTTCGCCAGCTGGCGGGGCCGCAGCGACGCGGAGATCTCGATCGGCGACCACAAGGCGGCGCTGACGGATCTCGAACGGGCGATCGTGCTCCAGCCGGACGACTCGGGCGTGCTCAACAACCTGGCGTGGCTGCTGGCCACGTCGCCCGACGATGCGATCCGGGATGGCAAGCGGGCGATCGAACTGGCAAAGAAGGCCTGCGAGGAGACGACGTGGGAGCAGCCGCACATCATCAGCACGCTCGCGGCCGCCCATGCGGAGACGGGGGATTTCGAGGAGGCCAGGAAATACAGCCGGCAGGCGGTCGAGGCGGACGGCAGTCCTCCGGAAGTGAAGAAACAGCTGGAGGGTGAATTGGCCAGCTACGTGGCGGAGAAACCGTGGCGGGAGCGGCAGGAGCAGGAGGATCAGTCGCTCGAGGCCGACCGCGACGCGGGGCCGGCGAGCGTCGACGAGCCCAAGGCAAAGGCCGCCGACGCGGCGGAGGAACCGGCCGCCCCCCGGGAAAAACGCCGCCCGTTCGATTGACACCGAGGCAAGGCCCGGCATCGTGCCGAACGAGCATGGCGTCGTGGGTGGCGTTGATCCCCCGGCTTGCGCCGGGGGCTTGTATGGGCTGGTCGCCCGTTTCCATAGAAGCCCGAAGCGCAAGCGCCGGGATCGTGGGTGACGTCGATCCCCCGGCTTGCGCCGGGGGCTTGTATGGGATGGTCGCCCGTTTCCATAGAAGCCCGAAGCGCAATCGCCGGGATCGTGGGTGGCGTCGATCCCCCGGCTTGCGCCGGGAGCTTTTATGGGGGCGAAGCGCGAGCGATGGGAGATGGCTGAATATCGGCTGTTTCACCTGCCCTGCAGCAGCGCGTCGTGACGTGCCGCCGACTGGGCGGCGGCGGCCTTGTTGCCGGCCCGCTGCCAGGCACGTGAGGCCAGCGCGGCGGCGGCGGCCGCCTTGTCGGGCCGCCGGTCCGCCTCGGCGCGGGTGGCGATGCTGTCTGCTGCCGATGCCACGCCGGACGCCCGCCGGGCATCGATCCCACGGAGCGGGATCTGCTTCAGGCTGCGCAGTTCCAGGTCGATCGCATCGAATTCGTAGACCGCGGAGG
>JBJTSM010000046.1:0-2603 GCA_046076685.1 Planctomycetia bacterium
GATGAATCCTGACCAATAAATAAACCGCAAAGCGACCACCTTCCTAAAACTTGTGCTACACTATCATCAGTTTTCTGCAATGCCGATAATGTATAAGTCGTACAAATTCAGGCTCTACCGTGCGACTCGTTCCTACCGAAAGTTTAACAGACGTGGGTAGGGTAAGGTCAAAAGTACCTTGACAACTCAATAACCGTGATGGTGAAAGTCCATCCCTCCTGATGATGGAGTGACAGCATATCCCCTTCCTATAGAGAATGGTTATCAAAATGGGAAAAGCGGGGATAAACGGCAGTAAAGGTGAATCTGACACTAAATCCTGTCTAGCATCTAACTATGTGTATGAATAAGAACTTCCGAATGAAGTATCGTTACTAAAACCCAGCCTACGCAGATTATTGGCTGGCAACAAAATGTTAAAAAGCTAACGTACTGGAAAAAGGTAGAGTTTAACCAGAATCATCTACACAGCTTCGGTACAGAGGAAGGCACTAAGGTTAGGAATACGGTTATTGGGAACGAAGTAACCCTTATAAATCTCTCAGAAAAAGGTCGAATTTCTGAGTAGCAACCAGCGCAAGATTTATACAGGGAAGGATTGTGTAAGAAGCAAAAGCCTATCAGTAATAGATAAGGATACGCCGACGTACACACTGTTCAATGGAATGAATGGTCTTAAGTAGTAATGAAAACGTTATGAACACGGCATTAAAACCGATGTATGAATGGAAGGACATCAAGTGGCGAAAAGTCGAAAGATGTGTCTTTAAGTTACAAAAGAGAATTTTCAAAGCCAGTCAACGGGGTGATGTCAAATCAGTCCACAAGTTACAAAGGCTACTCCAAAAAAGCTGGTACGCCAAACTGTCAGCCGTCAGACGGGTCAGTCAAGATAATCAAGGCAAGAAAACCGCAGGAATAGATGGGGTAAAATCCCTAAATCCTAAACAAAGAATGGTACTTGCAAATAACCTAAAACTTGACAACAAATCGAAACCAACCCGTAGAGTATGGATTCCTAAACCCAATACCGACGAAAAGCGACCTCTAGGGATTCCAACAATGTATGAACGTGCCCTACAAGCATTAGTAAAACTTGCGTTAGAACCTGAATGGGAAGCAAAATTTGAAGCTAACAGCTACGGATTCAGACCAGCACGTTCTGCCCATGATGCCATTGAAGCAATTTTCTTAAGCATCAACAAAAAAACCAAATATGTCTTAGATGCGGACATATCAAAATGCTTCGATAAAATCAACCACTCAAAATTACTGACAAAACTCCAAACATACCCATCGCTAAGACGACAAATCAAAGCATGGTTAAAAAGTGGAGTTATGGACGGAAAATCCCTATTTCCTACCGAGGAAGGAACACCACAAGGAGGAGTAATATCCCCATTGTTGGCGAATATAGCCTTACATGGTATGGAAGAGAGAGCGAAGCAATACGCCAGAACTCTAAAGGGTAATAAATCCAAAAACGAACAAGCCTTAACCTTAATCAGGTATGCAGATGACTTCGTGATACTGCATGAAGATATAAAGGTAATAAAGGAATGTCAGGAAATCATTGAAGAATGGTTAGCAGAAATGGGATTAGAACTGAAACCTAGTAAAACAAGAATATCCCACACACTAGAAGCCTATGATAATAACGTTGGTTTCGATTTTCTCGGATTCCACGTTAGACAATACAAAGTCGGAAAACATCATAGTGCTAAAAACACCAAGGGAATTAAACTAGGATTCAAAACCCTAATCAAGCCAAGTGCAGAAAAAATCAAAGCACATCTAAGGAAACTAGGGGAAGTAGTAGATAGTCATAAGTCTGCCCCACAGGCGGCCTTAATCAAAAGACTAAACCCAATCATCAGAGGATGGAGTAATTACTACTCATCAGTAGTGAGTGCTAAAACATACTCAGATTGCAACTACCACTTCTTTGAAAAACTCAAAAGATGGGCATACAGACGACATCCAATGAAAAACCGAACTTGGATAATGCGTAAATATTGGCATACAGAGGGAGGTAACAATTGGGTATTCTGCACAAGCAAGGGCGATAATCCCTTCAAGATGGCAAGACACCAAGACACAAAAATCACAAGACACGTCAAGGTGCAGGGAAATAGAAGCCCCTATGATGGGGATTTAATCTATTGGAGTAGTAGAATGGGTAAACACCCAGAAATGCCAGCAGAAAAAGCGTATCTTCTAAAGAAACAAAAAGGAAGCTGTGCATGCTGTGGATTAATCTTTAAAGATGGAGACTTATTGGAAACTGACCATATTATCCCCAAATCAAAAGGGGGTAAAAATTCCAAAGAAAATAAGCAATTACTCCATCGACATTGCCACGACACTAAAACATCCCTAGATAAGACTGGTACTCATGACAAGGAGCCATTGGAGAGAGAAGCGGTGTGAAGGGAAACTTTCATGCACCGTTTTGAAGCCGAGTCAGAGTGGCGACACATCTGGCTTAGGGCAACCCAATACCGAGCAAGAAATAGCCCTGGCTAAGAGCTTTGGGTGTTGCCGTTGGTTTTGGAATTATAGCCTGAATTTGTGCCAAGAAACCTATCAAGCGACTGGAAAAA
>JBJTSM010000047.1:0-3187 GCA_046076685.1 Planctomycetia bacterium
CGCGGCTGCTCCTGGCCGGCGCCCGCCATGGCGTGCTCCGCGAGACGTCGATCGCCGCCGCGCTGCTCTCCGAGCGGGATCCTTTCCGGGCCGCCGCCCACGGCCGCACGGGCCCGCGGGACAGGCAGGCCGTGCGGATCCGCTCGGACGTCGTCGATCGCGTGGCGGCGCTGATGGGCTTTCACGCCGGCCTGCCGCCGAGCCGCACCGATCACGAGCTGCATCCGGGCGGTGGCCACAACGTGCTGCGGGCGGCGGAGCAGCTCTATCGGCTCGTCGACGCGCCCCTGTCGCCGCGGGCCGAGGATCGGGAAACGGCCCTCATGCGGTCGCTGCTCGAGGCGTTTCCAGACCGGCTCGCGCGGCTCCGGCCCGGTGCCCAGGATCGCGGCACGATGGTGGGGGGCAGGGGCGTGCGTCTCGATGGCGGTTCGCGGGTGCGGCACGAGCCCTTCTTCCTCGCCATCGACATCAACGACGCCGGCGGCGAGGCGAGCGTGCGGCTGGCGTCGGCCGTCGAACCGGCCTGGCTCGCCGACGGTCCGCTCGCGGCCACGAACCTCCGGGCGGTCGAGGAGCTGCTCTATCACCCGTCGCGACGGCAGGTCGAGGCCCGCCTGCGGCGCTACTGGAACGACCTCGTGCTCGACGAGACGCCGATCGCGATCCGCGACGGTGCGGCCGCCGCCAGGCTGCTCGCGGCCGAAGCCCTGCCGCAGCTCGCCCGGCTGCTGCCCGCCGGCGACACGGCCGCGGGCGGGTTTCTCGCACGGGTTCGCTGGCTGGCGGCGGCCGTGCCAGACCTCGGCCTGCCCCCGCTCACCGACGCCGACCTCGGCGGGCTGCTTCCCGGTGTCTGCGTCGGCCTGCGCTCGCTCGAAGAGATCGCCACCGCCGACTGGCTCTCCCGGCTGCACGGTCTGGTCGGCCACGAGCGGCTCGCTGAGATCGATCGCCTGGCCCCGCCGCAGCTCGAACTGCCCACGGGCAAGCGATACCGGCTCGTCTACGAGGCGGGCAGCCCGCCCGTGCTGGCGGTGCGGATCCAGGAGCTCTTCGGCGTCCGCGACACGCCCCGCGTGGCCGGCGGCCGCGTGCCGGTGCTGCTCCACCTGCTGGGCCCCAACCATCGCCCCCAGCAGGTGACGAGCGATCTCGCGAGCTTCTGGAAGACGACGTATACGGAGGTCCGCAAGGAGCTCCGTCGCCGCTATCCGAAGCACGCCTGGCCCGAAGACCCGCTCGCATCCAAGCCCTGAGCGCAAGCGACGGGATCCGGTCGAAGCACCCACGGCCCTGATCCCCCGGCTCGCGCCGGGGGCTTGTATGGGGAAGGATCGGCCGCGGCTTGCCGCGCATACGGCTTGTATGGCACGTGCCCGGCGTGCCGCGATTGCGGCCGATGTCGACTGTATCTCGTGCGCCGCCTCGCGGGCGGCCACTGAAAATCCGTCCTCCGCCCCGCCGATGAACGCAAAGCGGCTTCCGGATCGCAGCGTGCCCTCCGGCAACCGTGTTTCCCTTGTTCGTCGCCCCCCTGCAGGAGTCCCCCCTCATGCGTCGGATCGTTCTCGTCTTCGCTGTCCTCTCCAGTCTCGCCATCGCCAGCACCGCCTCGGCCGAGCAGATGCGTGCCGGTCGTGCCCAGGCTTCCGCCGCCCGCAAGGGCCCCGTCGCCAAGCTCGTCGAGCTCGAGCGTCGCAAGAACGAGTGGCTGCGGCAGCAGTTCCTCAGCCGGTAAGCGTTGTTCGGCGGAGACGCCGGCATCACCCGCGGCCAAGCGCCGCCGTGATCTCGGCGACGATTGATTCCGGTGACGAGGCGATGTCGATCCTGATCGCCGCCTCGTCTTCCGTTGGACGCTCGAGCAGCGCACACTGACTCGCCAGGAGCGAGGCGGGCATGTAGTGCCCGGTGCGCTGCTCGAGGCGTTCGCGGAGCAGCGACTCTGCGCCGTCAAGATGCACGAGCCGCACGAACGGCCTGCCCACGCCGATGCGGCTGCGGTAGGTCTTCTTGAGCGCGGAGCAGGCGAGCACGAGCCCCTGACCCGCGGCTCCGGCCTGCTCGACCACCGCGGCGAGCCGATCGAGCCACGGGCCACGCTTCTCGTCGTCGAGCGGGATTCCCTGCCGCATGAGGGCGACGTTCTCGGGCCAGTGGAAGTCGTCGGCATCCTTGAAGGCGTAGCCCAGCCGCTCGGCCAGGAGCCGGCCGACGACGGTCTTGCCGCTGCCCGACACCCCCATCAAGAGGATCACGGCCGGAGACGACGGAGCAGGCGTTGGTGATGGCGTCATCGGGATATTTTCCTGCCGCGGTCGGGCGTTCCTCGCTTCGCCCTCGGCAGCATATGCTGGCGTGATCCCTTTCGCCCACGGTGCCCGATGGCTCCCGAAAACCCCGTCGCCACGAGAGCCGACGTCCAGACCTGGCTCGAAGGCCTCGTGGGGGCGGCCGCCGCGCAGTCCCGGCCGCCCCGGGGCAGTGACTCAGGGCCTGCGGTGCTGGCGGCGGAACGGGCCGTGCTCGCGGCCCACCTCGTGTCCTGGATCGACACCGATCTGCCGCGGCTGCTCGCCGAACGGGCTGCCGCGTTGCCGGCGGCTACGGCCGAGCCGGCGATCGTGCTCACCACGACGGCGGCGGGCCTGGCGGCGGCCGACGACGTGCTCGGCCGCGACGATCCCCTCGTGCGGCAGTGGCGGCGGCAGTTCGCCTGCGTCACGGAGCTCGACTACCGGCTCTGGTGCAAGCAGCATCCCGATCCCGGGCACCGGCTCCACGTCAACCACTGGAGCTGGATCAAGACGAGCGTGCCGCCGCAGCGGTGGGCGGCGTTCGAACAGTGGCCGCTCGGGCCCGGCGAGGCCTACTGGCTGCACCGCACCGGCACGGTCGGCGCGGGGCCCGACCGCCGCTTCTGCCACCTCTGGAAGTGGAACGGATCGACCGCGGCGCTCCTCAGGCCCTTCATCGACGAGAACGTGCAGGGACTCTGACCGCCGCCGCGGTCAGAGTTCGACCCACGACTTGCAGCCGCCGAACGAGTCCCGCCAGGGAAGCACGAGCGGCCCGGCGAGCGGCTCCACCGCGACGGTGAGTACGTGGAGTTCGTCCCGCCAGCGGTGGAATCGCTCCGCCACGACATGATCGGCCCAGACGTGGTCGCCGCGAAACCGGGCCA
>JBJTSM010000048.1:0-2382 GCA_046076685.1 Planctomycetia bacterium
GAGAGCGGCTCGTGCTGCCGTGCCTTCAGTTGGCAGTGGCAGGGCCGGTCGGTGTCAGGCAGCGGCTGGCCAGGCTCGGCCATACAGAGCGGGCACCCGTCCGCCGGTTCGACGGCGGCAGCAGCCGCTGACGGGATGTGGCCGTCGGCCGCGCTGGAGCAGCAAGGCTGATCGCAGGCCTGGCAGAGTGCCCTGGACGCGAACTGTGCGAACACGGCTGCACATGCCGCCAAGGCCCAAACGAGTTGTGTTCGGCGCTGCACCACGGCCACGACTCCTCATGTCTCCTGCTATCCTACGCAGCAGGGTTCGTTTCGGTTTCAGTTCAGTTTCGTGTGTGCCGCTTTTCCGGCCATTTCGTGACCCTTGAAGGAGTCTTGCCCGATGCCGCCGGTCCCCGTCGCCGAATACGTGCTCCGCGGATCTTCGTCCTCAACAACGGCATCTACGGCGTCGAGGACGTGCTCGGCGAGCGCGGCCATCCGTACGACGGCCTAACGCAGGTGAACCGCTACCTGCTGCCCGAGGCATTCGGATGCAAGGGCTGGTCTGCTGAAGGGCAAAACCCTAACTTAAAATCCGGCGTCATTCATGGGGGCAGGTCAGAGCGGTAGCCGGCGTCGCAAGGGGGCGTAGCCAGGGCGGCCATTGAACGGAGCGTGCAGCTGGTTCGGTGCCTTCGGGTGCCGCCCCTGCCGTCTTTCGTCATGCAAGCGTCTCGAAGGCGGTAATGTGTTGGATCGCGATGGGAGCGTATACTTGTGTAGTAACGTCTTCGATCCAAAATGCCGACGAGCCATGAATCCATCTGAAAAGCAAATGCACGTACAAGCGACCGTGGGTGCCCATGGCTCCGTGACGCTTGACCAGCTGCCGTATGAGCCCGGCCAACGGGTGGACGTGACCATCAGCCCGATCAGCTCTCAGGTTGCTGACCAGACGAGGCGGTATTCACTGAGCGGGTTGAAGGTTGAGTACGAACAGCCGTTCGAGAGCGTTGCCGCAGATGAGTGGGAAGCAACGAAGTGATCGTTCTCGACACGCATGTGTGGGTGTGGTGGGTGCATCAGGACGAACGGCTTTCATCGAAAGCCAAAGCCTTCATCGCCCAACATGAGACTCGACACATCGGAGTGAGTGCCATCTCCTGCTGGGAAGTGGCAAAACTGGTGGAGCGAGGTCGGCTGAAACTGCCGATGCCGACGGAGCAATGGCTTCACGCTGCCCTTGCCTATCCAGGCGTGAAGCTCCTCGACCTCTCGCCAGCCATTGCCGCCGACGCCTGTTGTCTGCCGGGTGAATTTCATAGCGACCCAGCTGATCAGATCATCGTTGCCACCGCGCGGAGGCATGGAAGTGATCTGGTGACGATGGATCGGCGAATTCTGTCCTACCCGCATGTTCCGCTGGCGCGGATGGATTAATCCGAGTCCGGCGTTGCGATTGGTGCCTTCGGTTGTGACCGCAGGCGCACACGCTGTCCGCTCTTGCGGAAACGCCTGGGGCCGTGAATACCCTCGACAGGGATGTGTGATTCGGCGTTTCATTCGGGAAAATCATGGGTTTCCGAAAACCACTTCCCTAAATCCGACCCTGTTTCAGCGCAGGCCGTCGCCCTTGGCGGAAACCCGCTGAAAAGAGAAACCGAGAGGCCCGGCGAGGAGGGCGACCGCTGGTGCGGCTTTCGAGGCCGGACGGCGGTTATGTTCAGGGAGACCGTGGAAGTCGACGCAGCAACGACGCGGTCGTCCCGGGCCGTCGAACCGGAAGGAGCAGCATGACGACCAAGGATCTATTCGCCTGCCTCAAGGTGCTGCCCACCGACTACGATTCGTACGGTGGCCAGGTTGCCCGCTGGGCTGACCCTGAAGTCGACTACCCTGATTGCTCTCGCGGCTGCAGGTTCTTCGTACCCCTAGCTGATGAATACAGGTACGACTGGGGCGTGTGCGTCAAGCAGGGAGCCCCGCGTGTGGGACTCCTCACGTGGGAACACCAAGCAGGCTTCGGTTGCTTTGAACCGGAGCATAAAGAATCGGTTGAGGATCCCGCGAATAGCTGACATCGCTGACGGCCAAATGCCGGGGCGGCAGGCCAAACCCGCCACCTCGGCACCCACCAGCAAAATCAGGCTACGGCGTAGAGGGGCTCTGAAACCGGCGTCAGTTCGCTGAAGGCCACCTCAAGGTCGCTGACATCGGTCCGGCCGGCACGCCGCATTTTCGGGAGTTCTGCGATCAGATCCCGCTTCACCGCGGCGATAGCCTCGGCCACATCGTCCATCTTGCTTTTGATGCTGGGCGACTCGTTTACCTTGGCCCGCATCGCCTCGGTGATGGCATCCCGCAGAACGCTCATCGCCCGATCCTTCTCGACCCCCAG